>JBEVND010000334.1:0-14122 GCA_040508285.1 Rariglobus sp.
CGCCCTATCTAAATTAGGGACCGCTAGAAGGCGAATCTAGAAGCACGGAGTATACGAGGATGTAGCCGTTCCTCCAAAATAAAGCGGACTTCCTTGGTTTCACGTTTGCGATAGGAAGAGGCACTCACCTGCAATTACGGCTAACTGATTCTCCATGCCCCCTATCACGTCGGAGGACGTCCTTGTTTACGGCACGGCTTGGCAGTTCTCGAGCCGTCATCCTTCGCTGTGCTCGACAGCGTGCCCGACACTTGTCGCCGACGGCTTCACGGCGCCTTCGCCAGGAACGGTGACGCGGGCAAGCCCTCGCGATTATAGAGACTGGGCATGGGCACGTTCTGCCAGGCGTAACGGGCCATGACGGGGGCAGTGACGGCCGGGGATGATACCACCACCTTGTCACCCACGACTTTAGCTTCCGCCGGCACGAACTTTTTATCGGGACCGGCGATTTCAAACCCTTCCAGCGTGCCCGACTTCGCGATCAAGCCGCCGCCTGTGTAGCTAAACGTCAATACAGCCTTGCCGTCCTCGACACGCATCGCGTCAAAGCGTGGTCCCGAACCGGCGATCTTTTCTCCATAAACCTGTTCACGCGCCATCAGTGCAAGACGAGCGCCCACCGGACGCTTGTCGGGTGGATGAATATCCCCGGCGTCACCGCAATCGATCGTCACGACCATTCCGGTGTGCGGCGTCTCGCGCCAGGTGAACAGCTGCGATTCCCGGATCTCGGGCGGTGTGCCTTTGTATTCGGGCAGCTGCACAAACAAAAACGGCATCGCGGGCTGTTGCCAGAGCGTGCGCCAGCCGTCGATGAGGCCACGGAAGAGCACTCGATACTCGGCGGCGTGGCCGCTGTTCGACTCACCCTGATACCAGAGCACCCCGCGTAACGCGTAGGGAGCAAGCGGAGCGATCTTGGAGTTGTAGTATCCGGCCGGACGATACGCATCCGTGAACGGATTGCGCGGCGGCTGCGGCTTGCGCGGCTCGGGCTTGCCCTCGGCCTTCGCCCTGGCGGCGGCTTCGGTGTATTCGGCCAGCAGGCGCGGTTCGTCCGCCTGGTATTTTGCCAGCAGCGCGGGGTAATCCGCTTTGTTTTTCTCCTGGCGGTCTAGGTTGGGCTTCAACATCGGATGCGAAAGCAGTGTCTCGCGACTCACCCAAGATGCCGCGCCAGTCGCACCGACCGATGAATTGATCAATCCTACCGGCACGCCCCGCGCGGCGTGAAGGTCCTTGGCAAAGAAATAACCGACCGCCGTAAACCCGCGCACCGTCTCGGGCGTGCAGATTTCCCACTTCCCCGTGATCTCGGCTGCGGGCTCGTCGAGCGCCCCTCCGCCCGTGCGAAAGTGCCGGATCAGCGGATAATTCGCCGCGGCCGCCGACTCTTCCCAATACGGACGGCGCGGCTGCACCGACTCGGGCGGCACCACGGTGCGCGCCATGTTGGACTGGCCGCTGCACAGCCACACTTCTCCCCCCACGACGTTGCGCGCGACGACCGTATTGTCGCCCTTGATGACAAGATCCTGCGGCGTGCCGGGCTTGAGGTGGGTGAACGTCACCCGCCAGCGTCCGTCCTTCGTCGTTGTCCGGACGGAGTGTTCTCCGAACGTAACCGTCACGACTTCGCCGTCACGCCCGGTGCCCCACACGGGAACATCCGCGCCTTGCTGAAGCACGGCGTTGTCGGAGAAAAGCGCGGAGGGTTTGACCTCCGCATGCGCCAGAACCGGCGCAAAGATAAGAAACCAACCGCAAACACGGGATGTGATCATAGGGAAGGAAAACAAAGGTTACTTTACAGGTGTTATCGTCCAGCGATGGGCCTGCGGCTTGCGCAGACCATCAAGCTTGGCATCGGCGGCAGCCAGCTGGGCATCAAGCTCGGCGAGGCGTTTGGCGCGCCCCTGTTCCACGGCGTCCGTCGCAATCCACGAGGGAATCTGGGCCACCTGCACATCGCGCCAGCGAGAATAGAACAGGTTGTTTTTGGCCGTGATGGCATCGAAGAGCGCCTTCACCTCGGGTAACGCATTGAACGCCGACCCGGTGAGATTCACACCGGAGGCGAGTTGCTCGCGGGTGAAAGTGCCGAGCGGCTTGTCGTCGGCGGCAACGCGATAACTGGCAGCGGTCAGCCCGGTGACCTTGAGCAGATAGCGCGACAAGTCATCGAAGGGGTTAAAACCCGCAACCTTGAGCACATTGGCCACTTCGCCCGAAACCGGCCAAGGCATGGCCGCATCGAGACGCGTGAACGAAAGCGCGTCGCCGGTCTTCACCTCTGTGACGACGGCCTTCTCGGCTTTCACCGCGCCGCTCTTCGCGTCGATCTCCACGCTGGAAACAAGCGCCGGGGCATTGAGGCCTTTCAAAATATATACGGCCATCACGAAGCTGCCTTCCCAGTTGGGGTGCACGCCGTCGGGGACGAGGCGCGCGCCGCCCTCCTTCGAGGCGAACACGCCCACCTCGCGGCCTTTCTCGATCACGTCGATCATCGGGTCGAGCTGGTTGACGAACGGCAGGTTCTTTTCCGCGGCGACCTGCTTCAGTCCCTCTGAGTAGGTGCGCAGCATCGTGTTGTAGGCCGAGCCGGCGGGCTGGCCTTCTTGATAACGCTCCTCCGCCGACGACGTCACGAACGCCACGCGTGTGCCGAGTGCGGCGAATTTGTCCGCAAGCTTCCCTGCGTTCCCGACGTAGTCTTTCGTGCCCTTGGCACCGGCGCGCGCATCGTTCATGCCGAAGTCGATCGTCACCGCCGTGGGCGCGAGCGGCTTGAGATCGCGTTCAAAGCCGGCGTCGATCCCTCCGCGCGTGCGCAGGCCCATCGTGTCGCCGCTCCAGCCGGTGTTGCGAAAAGTGATTTTCCAATCGGGAAAGCGAGACAGCACGAAGCTCTCGACGAACGTCGAATACTGGCGCTGCTGGGTGATGGAGTCGCCGAGAATCATCGCGCGGTCGCCGTCGCGAAAGAAAAAATCGGCGGCGCCGGTATCGGCCGCTTGAGCCGAAAGTGAACCGAGCAAACCAAGGGAGACCACGCCCAAGATGCTGAGTCGGAGAAACGGGGTGCTTGTTTTCATTAAGAAAAAAATTCGAGTTAGAGAAAGTTGATCCATTAGGGAGCGGGTGCGGGTGACGGCACAGTCTCGGCCTTGAATTCCCAATCACCCCACAAGCCGGGCGTGAGCATGGCTTCGGAGGGAACGTCGGCGGTGATGCCGGTGGCTTTATTGGCCCAATAGATGCGCGAAGTGGTGGCACCGCCCTGCCCGCGTAAGATGCCGATGTCGCCTTTGATGATGGTGCCGGCGGTGGGCTTGAGCAGCAGCAGGTCAAGCGGCACGGACACTTCGAAAGACCCGGCCTGGCCGGCAAACTGGATCTGGTCGGTCACATCATCCACCCGGTCAAACGTGATCGTGCGCCACGGTGACGAGAACGGAATGCGCGCCCCTTCAGCTGTGCCGGGAACCACCGGTCGGTAGAGCAAGGCACGAGGCTTGTCCTTCACCAAGGTGATGAGCAAGCGCACGTCGCCGACCACCGGTGCCTTGCGCGCAGGATCGGCCTTAGGGTTGGCGCCGATCATCAGGTCGAGTGCGCCGCCCGTCTTGAAAGGCGCCACGGGCATCTCGCCGGAATTCTCCAGCAACCTCGCATCGCCCGTGCGCCACGCGGCGTAGAGTCGACCGCCGGCAACGGCGACGGAGCCGGTCACGTTGTAGGGTTTGCTGTCTGAGTTGAAATACGCGCGCACGCCGCGTTGATCGATGTCCACCCAATTGGTCGCCGGCCAGTCGTCGAGTTTCCCATCCACCGCCGGTGCGGTGAAGCGGCCGATGACTGGCAATACGCCGGTGCCTTGCGCCTTCTGGCGCGCGGCTTCGATTTCGACAAGGTAGGCGCGACTCTTGTCGAGATCGGCGTTGGTGAGCGTGAGACGCGAATCGGGCAGACGCGTCAGGTTGTTCAGACCATCGATCCGCACGAGGCTGCTGCGACCGCCATCCACCAGATAGACGGTGCCGTCCGGCAATTGCGCGATGGTCGGCCAGAAATTCTCGTCGTTCAGCGTGAGGCCTTCCAGTGACATGCCACGTTTGGCTACCGGCATCTGCCAGCGTTTGCCCAGCCGCATGTCTTCGAACACGGTCGCGACAAACAGGCCGTCGCTCGTAAACACGTAGAAACAACCGTGGTTGCTGTTGACCGCCCAAAGCGGACCGATGCGCGACTTCATCAGTCCGCCAAGCAGGCGCGTTGGTCCGATCAACTGACCGGGATGCTCGGGCGGCGGCGCTTCGTGGGAAGCGTGCAAACCGGGCCAGAGATTCGGATAACTCCACTTGGCCACGCCGTCCTTCGCGCCAGTGACCGAGTGCGAAGAGAACGGTTCCATCCCGAGAGTCACCGCTGTCCAGCCATCGGGAGCAACCAACGCCTGGTTGCCGCCTGAAGAAGCTGGGCCGTGCACGCCGGACGCCAACACTTCGACCTTGGCGAGATCATAACGCGGGTTGCCGTTGTCCGCGATCGATACGGGAGAGAACCGCACGGTCTTGCCATCGAAACGCGCGATGCAGAACGCGAGTTCGTCGCCCACCGTAAACCCGCCCGCCGAGGCTTTCGACATGACCACTTCGTCGGGCTGCGCCTGCTCGTCGCCGTTGTTATCCGTCCAGATGAAGAACGCCTGGTTATACTGTTGCTGCTTCGCGTTGAGATCGACGCCTTCGGGCCAGCGAACGCGAAACGCTTCGTCCTTGAGCAGCGCCCAATCGCTGGCCCGGCCCATCATCACAGCGGGACGTGCAAGGCCGTCGCGATCCACAAACAGCGTGGCCGTCGAGTGACCGCCCGTGGGACTCGAGTTGTAAGCGTTCGTGAAGTAGCGACGCCCAGCGTGATAAAGCGCGGTCTCCGGCCCCGCTGCGCGGAAGGGCAGCTTGAGATCGCCTTCCAGCGGTCGGTAGTAAACACGCTGGAGTTCGTAGGAGCCCTTAGCCCAGTCGAGTTTGAATTCCATCGCGCCGTGCCCCTCGTCGGCGTAGTAGAACTTCGTCTTGTCGGTCGCATCGAGCGCGCCGCCGCCGCCGTATTTGCCCGGACCGTAAAACGCGTTCACGAGTTTTCCGTCGAGGCTCCACACGCTCACCCGCTTCGGCAGATAATCGTCCTCCGTCACCCAGAGCTGCCCCTTCGAATCGAGCGTGATGCCCGCGGGATTTTGCATGCGCAACGGATCGTAAGAACCGGCTTTGGGCGCACCCGCCTTCCCAATCGTGCCGGCAGGCTTTCCGTCGGCGTTAAAGATTTTCACCTGATGCGACGCTCCTTGATCGCTGACTAGAATACGGCCTCGGGAATCGGTCGTGAGGGCGATGGGCGCATCGAGACCCGTGACGATATCCACAGGGGAAAGCTGAGTGACATCGGCGATTGAATCAAAACGCACGAGCTTCGATCCAGTGAGCGCGAGCAACCGACCTTGGGCGTCAAACGCGAGACCGCGTGGCGCATCCAGACGCTTGGTCCCGAGCGCCGTGCCATCGGAAGCGCGAATAAAGAGAAGTTCGTTGCGCGCGTGCAGGCTCACCACGACCACGCCATCGTGCACGGCGAGCCCACCGATCTGTTCGCCCGCCTTGCGGCCCGCGGTCGCGGCGTCGGCGATCGCGGTCAATTCGTCGAGTTTTTTGACGAGCACCGGTTTGTCTGCCGCCGGCGTGATCGCGGTCACGCGCAGCTCGGACTCACCAGAGCGTTTGCCGGTTTCCCACACGGAGGCCACATAGACGTGCACGCCCTTGTCGGCTTTGGCGCCGGCGTCAAACGCGAGATACGGCGCGGCCGTCCACGTGCCACCAATCCACTTTTTGCCGCCACGTTTGCGCCCATCGAGGTCCACCCACGCCAGACCGTCCGGGCCTTCGGTGACATAACAACCCAGATAGACCACCGGCTCGCCGGTCGGCGAACGTTCCGCCGGCACAAACGCCGCCGCCGAGGGCGGAGAGTGGTTGGCCAGCCAGGCTCCCGTATGGTCGGCGGTTCCCCAAGGCGGACTGCCCGTGGTATAAACCGAGAACTCATAAACGGGCGTGATCTTGCCACGCACCAACCCGCGCACGCGGTAGTCGCCCGGCTCCACGAAACGCGAAGGAATGCGATAGATGCCGTGTTTGGCCGCGTCGATGTCGCGGCCGAGGTCATCGGTTCCGTCCCACCACGCCGTATTTTCGCCGGCAGGAAAAAAGGTTTCGGAAACCAGGTTCCGCACGCGCATACCGTCGGCGCGCTCGATGACGAGAGTCACGTAACCCGGCTCTTTCAACGTGAACTTCACCGGGATCGGCGGATGCGGACGTTCGTCAACAACCACCGGCGGTGCGAGCGGCTGCAGCGGAGCATCGCCGAGCGAACGCAGCGCCATGAGTTCACCCAACCAAGTGCGACGACCGGCGAGCCGGTTGCCCTTGAGATGGCCGTGATCTTCTTCGGGGCCGGTGGCGACGATGCGAAGACGAATCGCACGCGTGGTGATTTCGCGCCCGAAACTCAGGCGATTGGGCGCCATCGGACGCGGATAGTGGCTTTTGAAATCGCTGAACACTCCGATCGTTTTCCAGTCGCGCTCAAAGGCATCGCGCGGGTGCCGGTCGTCAGGGCCGGCGTAAGTTTGCACCTCGGCTTTTTCGAAACCCATCCAGAACGCGGCGAGTCCATCGACCTTCACCGGACGCCCCCACGTGAGTAGCACCCATTCGGCATTGGCGTCGGACAGCACCGGTTCGGCGTCGGTAACGGGGTCGTTCTTGCGCCGGTTTTCCCAGGCAGACCAACTTTCATGCTGACCGTTGTTGAGTGCCGCCGCCAGCTTGGTGTTGGAACGGGCCGAGGCCTGCGCGTAGGTCGCAAGATTTGCCAGACGTTCCTCCGTGACCAGCACCGCGCCCACCCAGCCTTGATAAATTGCTTCGGTGGCCGACGGCGTCTGCGTCAATCGCAAGGCCCGCACCGAGGTCGCCGGTGGCAGCACCCACAGGCCATAACTGTTTCGCTCCACCGCCGATGAAGACACCGTGCCGTCTTCAAGCAACCGGCTCGCCGGTTGCCAATGCGCCTCGTTGCCCAAATCGCCTGGATAAGGCGCGCCCGGCTTCAGCACGCCGAGCACCCCGCCGCCGTTCACCAGGATGGTGCCGGCACGAATCGCGTCCTTGAATCCAATTCGCAGGTGACGCGGCCCCGGATTTTTGGAGCCACCAAACACAAAACCCGAATGGCCGACGGTTGTCGTCGGCGTCCACACCACCCAGGTAGGCGAGCGCTCGCGCGACGCCTCGCCGATCACGGTCTCCCTGCCATCGACCCATTCGGCAAAAGCTTGCGGATCGAGCGAAGCAGCCGCGGGCACGCCCTTGAACGCCTGACCCGGTTGACCGGCCTTTTGAACAACCGGCATCTCCTCGGCTGCAAAGACCGCACTGGAAAACGAGATCAACGCACAGAGGCGTAAAAGAAAGAACGGGGTCAAACGGGGCATGGCGGAATAAAAGGTAAACGGAAGGGACTGGTCTGCACGCAGCAAACGCAGCTTATTCAAAACTCGGATACGCCCAAAGCGCGGCTCCCGAGTCGGAGAGAACGTTCAGATCGTCCAGATAAACAGGACCCGCAAGCGTCAGTGCCGAGACCAGCAAAAACATTCCGCCCGGTTCGGAAAGAGTCGCGTCTACCTTGATCGGTAATTCAGCCGCGAACTCCACCCACTTACCGGTCTGGGTCGCCTCAATTTTGACCGTGCGATCCGAGTAGATGAGCAAGCCGGTCTTCGAGTGCTTGCGCACGGTGAACCGCAGGCCCGTCGGTTTATGGGAGCTGTCCGCTGGGACGAAATACTTCCCTTTAACCGTGACCTTTTCGCCAAGTTCGCCGGCGGCGAGACTCAGCCAGCCATTGTTGTGATCCACCGATTTCGAGATCTGGGGATCCCGATGCGAAACGGTCTGATCGAGCACCGCCACCTGATTCCCCGAAGGCGCAGTCACCTTGAGATCGGCCGCCTTGCTCACGGAAATCTGCTGTGACATTCCCTTCAACCGTTGAGGCGCGGCTTCCTGCGCTGAAAGCGAACTGGCTGCGATGGAAAGCAAAAGAACGAAGAACCAAGAGGAGCGGGGTTGTGTAGTCATTAATTGGTTACAGTTGAGGAGGAACGATCGAGAAACGCAGATCGTCGAGCTTCTCGCCCGCGAGCGGCTCCAGATCGACGGCGAACTGCCACTGCCATTGCCAGAAATTGCTCTTGAAGGAGACAAGGTTCCAACCGGTCTTGAGCGTGACCGGCACCTCGCGCTTTGCCGCTTTCGCCGGGTCGCCGATCACGACGGTTTCGCCGTTCACCCACAGCTCGAGGTGCGATACGCCGGCGAATCCCGTGCGACGCACGCGCACGGTCACCGTGCGATCCTTATCGCTCTTTACCCAACGCATACCGTAGCCCACTTCGCCCAGGCGAAAGTAGTGCACCGCGGCAAAATCCACCACGCCCGGGGCGCCGTTGCCGCCGTAGTTCACGCCGCCCACAAACGTGTGCCACTGCACCGGCACACCGGGTGCGAACTCCGCTTCCGCGGAAAGCTTCTTAAAATCGACACCCGTGCGAATAACTTCGTCCGACGGCAGCCGTCCATTCTCGGGCTCAAATACACCCCGGTTCCAACCCTTGGTCCGCAGGTTGCCCGCTGCCAGACGCCAAGGCGCGGGAAACGCGATCTCCTGGCTTTCGCCGGCATCTCGCAGCGTCAGCTTGTTGATCAAGCGATCGGGCCGACCCGCCACCACGAAACGCGCCTCGTTGCTCCCCTGCTCTTTTGAAACAAGTTTCCATCCCTCGGGCAGATCCAGCGACGCGTCGGCCCCCACGCCGTAAGCCGCGATGAGCAGATGCACGGTCCCATCGATCTTCTTACCGGAGATTACCGTGATTTCATGAGAAAATCGCGTCGCACCTTTAAGTTTACGCGCCTCTTCAGCGGCACGCTTGGACAACAGGTCGGCCGCCGCCGGCTCGCCGAGGCCACGCAGCATACCGATGGCGATCGCGAAGTGACCGAACGCATTGGGATGCACCTCGTCGGTGGTGATGTGAAACGCGGGCAACACGCGGCGGCCCATCGCCAGTATTTCCCACGAGGCCGCCCGTGTTGGCAGCAACGCGCAGTTCTCCTCGGCGGCAAGTTTGGTCAGTCGCTCCACCATGCGATCCATCACAACGTTTTTCGGCGAGGCCGGATCTTCCGTGCACGGCGTGGGCGTCGCCAACGCGATCACGCGCGGTGTGGTGCGTTCACGCAGCGCGCCAATCAACGTGCGATACGAGGCGATCCATTTTTCGTAGCCGGCGTCGCTATCTTCCTGCTGCGGCGAAAGCACATCGTTCATGCCGAGCATGATCACAACGACATCGGCGGGACGCCCCAGCTCTTGTTGTAGATCGAACGCCTTCACATCGAGAAACGTCGCGGCCGCGCGGCTCTTTCGCTCCACGTTCACCCAGCCGCTCACCGTCTGCCCGCTCCCGCCGAGCGAAATGAGCGTCTGCCGGTTGGCCGCATTCGTCTCGCGGAGCGCTCCGCCAATCAAACCCACCCAGCCCCGGTCACCGCCGTTGCCACCCTGACCGGTGATGCTGTCACCGACAAAAATGATTCGATCTTCCGGACGGATCAACGACGCGGCGGACGCATCGCTGGTCCATACGAAGACAACGCAAATCCAAAGGGGTAGAAAACGGATCACGCCTTAGCTTCATCGCAGGGGCCATCACCCCACAACGCCGCGCGCGATATACAATATCCATTCATAACCTGCAGCCGCTGACGCTACATCGGCGCACTCACCGAGCCTTCGTCTGCGCAAACAACCAATCATACAGATAAAAATTATTATACGCCGGTCCCCACGCCCCATGTCCCACCTTCGGGAGTTCCGAATAGATCGGGTGCGCGCCAGCTTTTCTAAGTGCGGCCACCATGTCCCGGGAACGATGCGTTTTCACCACCGTGTCGTTATCGCCGTGAAAGGTCCAAATGGGGATGTGTTTGATTTTCTCGGCCTGCGCCGTGTCAGCCGCACCGCAAACAGGAACGGCCGCCGCAAAGGTATCGGGCAATCGCGAGAGAATATCCCACGTGCCGAGTCCGCCCATCGACAGACCCGTGACATAAATGCGGTTGGAATCGATCGGATACGACTTCCCTACCTCGGCCAGCAACTTGATCGTCGCCGCCATGGACGGCGTGGTTTTTTCCGGCATCACATGCGAATCGAGATTCCACGGCACGCCCACCCACCAACCGCGCGATTGAGGCGCCAATAGAAAAAACGGTTCCTTGGCGGAAGCGCGTTTAATGATTTCGCCGACGCTGTTCCCCAACTGCTTTTTGTTATCCGTGCCCACCTCCCCCGCGCCGTGCAAAAAAAGAATCAGCGGGTAGCGCTTCCCTTCTTCTATCTGTGCCGGCTTGAGCAAGCGATAGGGCAGCGTCGTTTCTCCACCCACAAATGTCAGCGCCTCAAGATCCGCATACCAGACGGGATCGGGCGGGATGACTTTGGCCGGCGGCTCAGGCGGGCTCGGTTGAGCCACAACGGGCAAAACAGGCACGATAAATCCAAGTGCTGCGAGCAGACAAAAACGGGGTAATCTAATCATCGGGATAAAGAGATCTGCCACGCAACGCCGACCACAACGTCATTCTCCCAACACAAAATCCATTCAGAACAAAACGCGCCTTACCCTTGCGTCCGCAAGCCCCGCGCCGGATCGAGCCGATAAGCTTCGCGATAGTCGCTTGGAGCAACGCCGGTGCTCGCGCGAAACCGCCGCGAGAAATACAATTCGTCGTCAAAGCCCACCTCACGTGCGATGTGTTTCACCGCCAGCCCGGTTTCCACCAACATACGGGACGCCGCCTGTATACGCAGCTCTTGCTGATAACGCGACGGAGGCGTCTTCACCACCGCCGCCCAATGACGCCGCAGCGTAGGGAGAGACAAGCCGAGTTGCTTCGCCAAAACATCCATGTCGAGCGGCCTAGCCAGATTCTCTTTAACCTGCGCCTGTATACGATGAATCACCTCGGCATCGTCTTCAGCCGGCGCCGGGGTGAGAATCGTCTCCAATAAAATTCTCTCCCATACGCGGTCGACTCGGTCAGCGACGGATTCCGGATGCATAGAACGAGTCAGCTGATGCAGCTCGCGCAAGTGCTCCTGCACCGCCGGTAAATTTTGAATCGGCCACACCGGGCGCGTTTCGTCGATGAAGCCCGTCTCTGTGAGTTTCGCCCTCACGTCTCCTGGATAAATTACGTAGCACTCGTCCCAGGTTTCATGCTCCCCGCTCGGCCCGTAAGACAAAACATCCCCCGGCCACTGCGTGAGCACACAGGGCGCCACCACCGGCCAGATCCGCCCGTTGCGCACAAAATCTCCGCCCCCGCGCAGGATCAGCGAGAAGTTGCACGTGCCAAATTTCCACGCCACCCGATCCGTTTTCCGCTTAATGAAGTCGGTGCTCACCACGCGAAACGTCGCAGGAAATCTCCGCGGATAAGGGGCCCAGTGCTTGATCAGGAAATCCATGCCTTTGCCCACCGCATCCATTCATAAGTGCGGCGGCAACTGTTATTGATAGGTCCGCGCCCGCGCGTCTTTTCAATGAGCACCGTCACCAACCCGATCATTCCTGGCTATCACCCCGACCCGAGCATCTGCCGCGTCGGCGAAGATTATTACCTCGCCGTCAGCTCGTTTGAATACTTCCCCGGCGTGCCGCTTTTTCACAGCCGCGACTTGGTCAACTGGCGGCCCATCGGACACTGCCTCACACGCCGCAGCCAGCTCGACCTCGAAGGCATCGCCTGCTCGGGCGGCATCTACGCGCCCACACTCCGGCACCACAACGGCGTGTTCTACATGGTGACGACCAACGTCTGGAAAAACGGTAATTTTCTCGTTACGGCCACCGATCCCGCCGGGCCATGGTCCGAACCCATTCCCATCGCTCAACGCGGCATCGACCCCTCGCTGCTCTTCGACGACGACGGTAAAGTTTACTACACCACCAGCCAGAACCTTCAGTCCGAGATCGACGTCATGACCGGCAAGCTCCTCACCGAGCCACGCAAGACTTGGTGCGGCACCGGCGGCAACGACCTCGAGGCTCCGCATCTCTACAAGATCAACGGTTGGTATTACCTGCTCTGCGCCGAGGGTGGCACGCATCACGGCCACATGGTCACGATCGCCCGCTCCCGCTCGCCTTGGGGGCCGTTCGAAACCTGCCCGCACAACCCGATTCTCAGCAACCGCCACCTTCCCGGGCACAATGTCCAGGCTGCCGGCCACGCTGACTTGGTGCAGGCGCACGACGGCACGTGGTGGCTCGTATGTCTGGCGATTCGTCCGCACAAGGCATGGTTTCCATCCGTCCATCGGCTCGGTCGCGAGACGTTCCTCGCTCCTGTAGAGTGGAGCGCCGACGGCTGGCCCGTCGTCAACGAAACCGGCACGCTCAACCTCGAGGTCAAGGCCCCTGCCATCTTTCCGCATCCCTGGCCCGCCGCGCCTGTGCGCGACGACTTCGACACACCGGCCTTCGCCTTCACTTGGCAACACCTGCGCAACCCAGATGCCGCGCACTACGATCTCGTTTCACGCCCCGGCTGGCTGCGCCTCCGCGGTGGCCCACAAACCCTCGACGAACGCTCCTCTCCTGCGTGTCTCCTTCGTCGTCAGACTCAATACGCCTGCTACGTCGAGACGTTGATGGAATTTGCACCAACGCGCATAGGCGAAGAAGCCGGCCTCACCGTGCTGATGAACACGACGCACCATTATGACTTCTTCGTGAGCATCGACTCGGCCGGCGCACGACAGGTCGAGGTGCGCCTGCGCATCGGCGACATGACGATTCCGCGCGGACAACTCGCCTTACCCTCAACTGGCGCGCTACGCCTGCGCATCGAATCCACCCCGGCGGCTTATCGTTTTCTTGCAACCATCAGCGACCAAGAGCCGATCCTCATCGGCACCGCGCAGTCGCGCTACCTCAGCACCGAGGTCGCGGAGGGATTCACCGGCGTGATGATCGGTCTTTACGCGACCGGCAATGGCGCGCCTGCCAACGCTCCCGCGGACTTTGACTGGTTTGATTACGCGACGACCTAATCACGCACGAAGCCCTGTCGCCGTAACCACGCCTGAAACTGCGCAGGCCAATCCCCGTCGCCCGACTTAAACGAATTAAACGCCATATGACCACCCGTGTCTCGTGGTTGAAACTCCACGGGCACGCCAGCCGCACGCCAAGCCGCCACGATTTCCTCGGCGAAGGTAAACCGTGCCGACGTGTCATCCTTCGTGTGCAACACGAATGCCGGCGGCACTCGCCCATCGATCGTGAAGCTCGTGATCTTTTGCTTGTAGGGCCAAGTCGCGGCCAGTCCTACAAAATCAGGCCGCGCCTCCGCGTTCGCCGTCGTCGCGAGATTGAGGATCAAATTCGCTCCCGCTGAAAACCCGACCATGCCCACACGTTTCGGGTCGATACCCCATTCGGCCGCGCGCGATCTTACCAGCCGCATCGCCTGCGCACCGTCGGCCACCACATCGGTCAACACGTCTTTCGACGCGCTGCTCGTGCGATATTTGAGCGAAAACACCGCGAACCCTTGCGGCACAAAAAGCCTGGCTGCACCCGCTCCCAAAGGACCGGAAGCCAGCCGTCCGTATCCGCCACCCGATACAATGATGATTGCCGTGCCGTTGGCCTTTTCGCGCGCCGGCAAATACACGTCGAGCATCGGCACACTGACATTGGATACCCGGCCTGCAGTTTCGTTTACCTCAGGACCGACACCCGACGGCAGTCCCGGGGCATCACCTTCCCACAATCGCAGTGACGAGGGTGCCACGTGCAGTGCGGTGACGGGGGCCGACGCATGCGCAGGTGTGGGTGAAGACTCAGCCCCATTTTTACTCATTTCAGCGGCTGGTGGCAGCACCTGTTGCAACGCCGTGAACCACTTCT
>JBEVND010000349.1:0-5715 GCA_040508285.1 Rariglobus sp.
CGGCGGCGTGGGCGGCTTGGTCGTGAAGCTGCGGGTGGCTTTCGGGAGTAAGCCGGTAAGTGGATTTGAGGAGACTGAGGCGAAGGTCCTCCGCGTAGTTTTCCTTGGCGCGGGCGGAGACAAACCAGTCCCACAGTTCTTTCTCTGTCGTTTTCAGGTAGTCCCGGATCTCACAATGATACGGAAGAGGCGACAGAATGGGTTCGTTCATGCGGATCGAACCGCAGTGAGAATGAAGCGGGGGGGCGCGTCAAAACCTGCGGCATGGGAGTTTGGCCGGAGATAAGTTGCGAGTGCCCAGTTCACGCAATCAGGGCGCGTCGACTTGCACGCGGACGAAGACGCGGCCGGTGCCGAGGGAGGGGTTGAGGCGGAGGGTGACGGTTTCGGTGAGGCCGTCGGGGTTGGTGACGATCGAGAGCACGTCGGGCGTGGTGGCGGGCGCGGACCAAGTGGTGAGGTTGGACGACGTGGTCACGGTGTAGGTGAGTGCGCCGGGATAAATCAGCCGGCGGTAGGTATAGACGAGGTGGGGCAGGCCTGACTCGGGATGTGTGGCGGGGGTGCAGGTGGTGGGGGGGTGTGCTGCCGCGGCGTTGGGATCGAGGCCCATCGCGTATTCGAGGAGGTTGGGAATGCCGTCGCGATCGGGATCGCCGAGACGGCCGTTGGCCGTGGTGGAGGATGCGGGGTCGAGACCGTGGGCGGTTTCCCAGGCGTCGGGGAGGCCGTCGGAGTCGGTGTCGGGGAGGGGGAGAACGGTAATAGTGCCAGTCTGGCTATCGACGGAGCCGTAGACGTTAGCGGAGCGAACCCAATAAGTGACAGTGTTATTGAGAGTGGGTATGGTGAAGGACGCGTTCGTAGCTCCGGCAATGGGTTGCGTTGTGTTCCCGCCGGAGCCCAGATACCATTGATACGTGATGGGAGGCGGACCACTGGCGACTATCGACAGCACTGCGGTTTGCCCCGCAAATATGGCGGACGAGGCGGGCTGGGTGACGATGTTGGGCTTCAGGCCGAGACGAAGACTATGAAGGTAACCGGTCGATAGGGCGATAATACCTGAGTCGACTTGAGTTGGAGTGATGCTGCCGGTGTTGGTGCTGTTTCCGAATTGACCGGAGCTGTTTTGGCCGGATGCCCAGAGCGTCTTGTCGGTCTTTATAAATAAACTGTATGCCCAGGCGGCCGATGCCTTGGAAACTCCGGTGGCAATCTTCACAGGCGTGTAACGGTTTATGGTCGTTCCGTCGCCAAGTTGTCCGTTGCTGTTGTAGCCCATCGCCCAGAGCGAGCCCTCGGTCTTGATGACCAAGCTGTGATAGATAGCGGCTGATGTCTGGCGGACATCCGACGCTAGTTGGACGGGAGTAATACGTTGAGTGGTGGTGCCGTCACCCAGCTGGCCGTAACTGTTGGTGCCCATGCCCCAGAGCGTTCCATCGGTTTTCACAAAAAGAGAGTGGCTGTCACCAGCAGAGACTTGGGCGACTCCGGAGGCGATTTGCACCGGCGAATAGCGTTTGGCTACAGTGCCATCTCCGAGTTGTCCGTTGCTGTTGTAGCCTGTCGCCCAAAGGGTGCCGTCCAACTTGATGAACAGCGTATGGCTGGATCCCGCGGAGACTTGGGCTACGCCTGTGGCTATCTGAACGGGCGAGAGGCGGGTCGTGGTGGTGCCGTCACCGAGTTCGCCGTTTGCATTGTGTCCCATGGCCCAAAGGGTGCCGTTGGTTTTTACGAAGTGGCTGTGGAATGAACCTGCCGAGGCTTGAACAACGTTCGAGTTCACTTGAATCGCCATGAGGCGATCGGTGGTGGTGCCATCTCCAAGGCGGCCTGTGCTATTTGCGCCCATGGCCCAGAGCGAGCCATCGGTCTTGACGAACAAATTGTGGAATTTACCCGCGGCGATCTGGACCGCATCAATGGCAGGGCGGGTCGGACTCAGTCGTTGCGTGAGGGATCCGTCGCCCAGTTGTCCTGCACTGTTGTCTCCCGCCGCCGTAAGGTTGAGGGATGAAACCGGTGTGATCGTTACGGTGGCAACCGCGCTGTCGGTGGCTCCGACGAAATTGGTGACTCTTACCCAAAACGAACTGGAGGACGTCAGGTTTGGGGTAACCAGGAGCGAACTGGTTCCGCCAGCTACGGGAGCGGAGATATCGCCGGCATTCCCGCGATACCATTGATAGCTAAGTGTGCCATCACCTGAGGCGGCGACTGAGAGAGCTGCATTATCGTAGGGGAACAGCGTGGAGCCGGTCGGGTGAGTGGTAATGACGGGAGGAACTGGTGCCCGGACGGTAAGGGTGGCGGGGCGGGTCGTGTTGCCCTGACCGGTGGTGGTGTTGGCGAAGGTGATCGTGTCGGTGTAGACGGAAACCGGCAGCGTGGCGGCCGAGGAGCCCAAGGTGGCGGTGACGGTGGTCGTGGCACCGGGAGCGAGGCTGCCGCCGGTCGTCGATAGCGAGAGCCAGGTCTGGGTCTTGGAGGCGGTCCAGGAGATCGTGGCGTCGCCGGTGTTCGAAAGGGTCCAAGATGCGCTCGAGGGGAAGAAGGGGCCGCCGACCAGACCGATCGGGGCGAAGCCTGATGCGGAGGAGAGGGTGAGCGCACCGGCTGGCGTGGCGGTGAGTTCGGCGCGTCGGATGGCGTTGGGAGCTCCATTCACGGCGAAGACGAGATCTGTCGCCGTGACGCCCGAGGCCAATGCTGACGCTGCCGATGTGGGCGAGGCCGTGACGGTGATGACGGCACCCGGTGCGAGCGTGCCGCCGGTCGGAGTGAAGGCCAGCCACGCAACGGGGCTTGAGGCGGTCCAGGAGAGAGGCTCGGCGCTGATGTTGGTGAGAGTGTAGGTGCGGGACTGGCCGGTGAAATCACCGCCGCGCGGGCCGTTCAGCGTCCAGACATCCTCCGGGGATACGCTGATGAGCGGCTCGGGAAGCACATCGAAAGAATTGCTTTGGCCGATGATGTTTCCGTTGAGGGCTTGAAGCGTGAGCGTGGATGCGGACACGCTCCCGAAGGTGACCGGACCGGTCCAGGTGCCGTAGGTGAAGGCCGGGGTTATCGAGGGGGTGACGGGGACGGTTCCGAGCCGGGTGATACGAAGATTGGGCAGGTAACTATTGGCGGAGGCGGTCGGGGTGGTGCCACTCCATAAGAGCGGATCACCGGTCGTGCTTGAGGCGTTGGCGTAAATCAACCGCGAGGAGGGGGCGTAGGTGGTCTGGACCACGCCAGTTCTCACTCCGGTCACCGCGGTGTTGTTGTAGCTGAAGTCCACCATCAGATAGCTGGTGCCATCGTAATTGAAGGGTGTGGTGAAGGGGAACTCGATCCAGCCGGGTGAGGCGGCGGTGAGGTCGGCGGAACTTTGATGCACTGTGGTCCAGCCGGTGGATTCCCAGCCACCGGCGGTGGCGGAGGAGACGTGCTTCATCCGGATCGTCCAATTGGAGAGCACCTGGCCCGGAGTGGTGATGATGTTGAGCGCGAGCGAAGTCAGCGGCCCGGCCGCGCCGATTTCAGCAGCGGTGTAAATGGCCTGCGTGCGGCTGTCTTCCGAGTAAGAGTTCATCGGGAATGAACTGCTGTTGGGGGTGCCGGTTCCGGTGAACGTGGGGCCGGGGCCCGCGGAGAGGGCGGCGCTGCCAGTGAATCCGGTGACGGTGTTGCCGTAACTGTCCTGTGCGGTGAGCGTGACTGAAGTGGCGACGCCGACTGACTGGTGTGGTGCCAGCGTGGATACGTGGAAGCGGTTGATTGCACCGGTGCCGACATCGAAGCTGTTACTGGCGCCGGTGTGACCTGCTCCGTCGTCCATGCGGAGAGTGACTCCGGAGGCGGGGGCGAGGAGCGATATGGAGGCGGAGCCGCTGTTTCCGAAAAAGGTCAGCGTGGACGGCGTGAGCGAGATCGAGTTTCCTCCAGTGGATTGGGCGGACAGCGGCACCGTCCCAGTGTAGGGCACGCTGCTCTCGTCGATGGTGCGGGCGTAGGCGAACACCGTGAACGGTCGGTTGGCGATCTGCGGGGAGGAAATCGTGGAGAAGGTGAAGTGGTGAAGGTCGTTGTCCACGACGCTGACGTTGGCTGAGACGCCAGTGAACCCGGAGGCGGTGGCGGTGATCTGAACGGTGACGGTGCCGTCGGTGTTGGTGTCGTCCACGGCGGTGGCGGCAAACGAAACGGAGGTGGAGCCGGCCGGGATGCTAACGGTGGTCGGCACGGTGAGCTGGGCGGGGTTGCTTGAGCTCAGCGAAATCGTGAGCGGCTCGGCAAGTGTGCCGCTGATGCCGACGGTGCGGTTGCCGCTGGATCCTTCGGTGATGGAGGAACTGATCGTGAGCGTGAGCGTAGTGGTTTCGTTGTCGGTGACCGTGAAGGGGGCCGTGCCGGGAGTGGCTCCGGGTAGGGAGGCGGAGAGGGTCGTAGTCTGAGGACCATCGATCTTGGTGTCGTTGACCGGGGTGACGAGGAAGGTGGTGGTGGTTTGGCCGGGCTCGAAGGAGAGGGTGGCCGGGACGGTGGCTGCGGTGGGATCGCTGGAGGCCAGTGTGAGACTGACGGGCGCGCTGGGGACGGCTCCAAGCGTCACGGTGGCGGTGGCGGCCGAGGCGTTTTCCGCGACACTGGCTGGCGTCACCGTGAGGGTGATCGCGGGCACGTCGTCGTCGGTGAGAACGAGTGTGGTGGCTCCGTTGGCGAGATTTCTGCCGGTCGGCGGACTGACCGTGACGACAAGGGTATGGCTGCCATCAAAGAGCGTGTCATCGATTGGCGAGGCTATGAAAGCGACGGATGTTTGTCCTGCGGGTAACGTGACAGTGGCGGGCAGCGCCAGCTTGGCCGGTGCGGATGATGACAATGTGAAGACGATGTCGTCAGGCAAGGCAGACGGGAGCGAAATGGTGCCCGTGACGGGCGAGGAGGACTCGACTGCGGAAGCGGGGAGGGTGACGACAGGAACTCCGCCGGCCGAGGTGGTGACGGAGATGTCGTCGATGGCGATACCATCGGAGGAAATCCAATTGTTGCCGTAGCGATTGAAGCGGACGCGAAAGGCGGACGTATAGGCAAGGCCGTGGGCCGTCATGACGGCATCCAGATTTACCGTGAATTGTTTCCAATCGTTGGTGAGCGCGGGTGATCGTAGCGGCTGGACCTCATACCATGTGATACCATCCATGCTGATCGCGACGCCGTCGAAGTCGGCGCCATTCGTGAACGGATTGGTGGCGGGGGCATGAGGTTCCTCTGCAAAACCTTTTGCCCAGAAATTTAGAACGACGGACGTGCGCCCGGCCAGATCGATGGTGAGTGTGGCTTCGTTACGGGAGTAGCTGCTGGAAGAGGACGAATCCATCGTGAGATGGCGTGTCCCGCCGTGAGGCGTATAGTTGGTGGTGATTTGGGTGCGGTAGCTGCCCGTTCCGTCGATGACCCAAGCGGAGGAGGCGGCTCCTGATTCCCAAGTCTCCGTAAAGGGAAGCAGAGGCGGGGTGGATGGAGAAGAGACCGTGAACGTGTTGCTGAAGCCGGAGATTTCGGCACCACTCGTGGTTGCGGCACCCAACTGGATCAGGGGGCCGGTGGAGGCGAGTGATACGTTTCCGCTCCAGACTCCGTTCACAATGGTGGCTGAGTCAGGCCTTAGGGGCGTTGGTTCGAGGGCTGTGAAACGGATGACAGGGAAGTAGTTCG
>JBEVND010000355.1:0-6942 GCA_040508285.1 Rariglobus sp.
ACCACGCCCGCGCGAGCCCGCACCTCTCCAGTGCCACCCACGACGGCCGTGATTCGCAGGTTGCGACCAAGGGTGGGATTAAAACTGGCGAAGCCGGTGACCGTGACATTGCCCTGCAAAGCCGGATTGAATCCCGTCGTATTCCGGACGAAGCTATTGTTAATGCGAAGATCGTTAACAATCGTCGCAAAAAATCCTTGGCGAATTTCCAACACCGCGCCGACGTTGCTGCCATTGGCGCTAAGCGTGAGACTGTCACCCGCAAAAGTTTGGTTTGAGTTTGCATTCGGGGTAACCACACGAAACCCGACGCTGAAATAATTATTACCCGCGACCGGCGCGCCGCCCGATTCCCACCCGTTGCCCGGAGCTCCGAAATCGCCGTTGGTAGTCAGATAAATATCGGCCGCCTGCAAAGAGGGTGCCGCGGATAAACCAAGCGAAGCCAAAGCCACGGAGGCCAAGCGGGATGGAGAACCAAGGGCGAAGCGAAAGGTTTTCATAGGGGAATTCGAAACCAGAAGGGGTGAGGTAAGCTGACGTGGAGAATATCGCTTGCGCGCATTCCTTAAACAAGGGACTGGTTGTCGAACCGTTCAGCAAATGCCCCCTGAATCCCCCACCCTTTCCGCGATCGCGCTCAAGGCCGGAGTGGCCAAGTCGACAGTGTCGATGGCGCTGCGCAACCACCCGCGCATCTCAAAAAAACAATGCCTGCGCATCCAGAAGCTCGCCGCGCGCATGGGCTACAAAAGCAACGCGCTGCTCGGCCAGCTCATGCACGAGCTGCGGCGTTCGCGTAAGCAAAAATACGTCGCCACGCTCGCCTTCGTGAACGCGTCGCGAGACCCGAAAATCCGCGCCAACATCAGCATCGTCAACGACTGGCTCACCGGTGCCGAGCAACGCGCGGAAAAACTCGGCTACAGCCTCGATCATTTCTGGTTGCACGAGCCCGACATCACGCCGGAACGCCTTTCGAAAATCATGCGTGCGCGCAATGTGCAGGGAGTCGCGTTCTACGCGCTGGACAAGGACTCCCATCTCCAAAACTACGCGTCACTTTGGCAGCAGTTACCCTCCGTGACCGTAGGCGCACGCCACCACGCACCTTCGCTGCACTTCGTGAGCAACGACCATTACTCCACCGCGTTCCGCGCCTGCGACCAGCTCTGGGCGCACGGCTACCGGCGCATCGGCATGTTCACCGAAAACTGGATCGACGACATCCTGGAGCATCGGTTCGTCGGCGGTTATCTCGCGCGGCAAGGACCGGCCAACAACGTGCCCATTCTCTATATCACGCACGAATCAGGCATCCTGCAGCAAAGTGAGCCGCGTCATCAGCAGGCGTTCGTTGAATGGATGGAAACCCACCGTCCCGATGCGCTTCTTTGCCTGAGCAGCTATGTGCTGACGTGGCTCAAAGAAATGGGACTGCGTGTGCCCCAGGATATCGGCGTCGCTTTGCTCGACCTGCCCAAGGAGATGAAAGGCGTCGCCGCCGGCATGGAGCAGAATCCCCTGTGGACCGGCATGAGTGCGATCGACGTGCTGGTGGGCCAGATCCTGCGCCGTGAAACCGGCGTCCCGCTTTTCCAGCAAGGCACGCTCATCGAGAGCCTGTGGACCCCGGGGCCCACCGTGAAATTCCAGCCCGGCCACGGCACGGCCTCCAAGCGGAGCCCGAAAACAAACCGATAAAAAAGCCGCCGTCCCGAGAGGCTCAACCCTCCCCGGACGGCGGCTCGTGGTTAACTCGAACTCAACTCAGCGGGTGAAACGGATGCTGCGAAGATTTCCGGCGCTGGCCCTGAAATCCGAACATTCAAAGGTGATCCACAAACTCGCCGACGTGCTGGACACCGGCGGGATCGCAATATCGACCAGCTGATAAGTTCGCCACGCACCCGTGGACGCGGGAGCAGTCGTCCACGCGATCGGGGTGGCGGCCTCGCTGCCGAGTCGCAGACTGATCGTGTGCTCCGGGGTGGCAGGACCGTTGCGGGCGATCTCAAGGGTGATCTTGGTGACACCCGTGAAATCGATGTTGTCGAACCGCAGGTAAGAGCCGTCCTTCGTGGACATCACGAGATCATCCGCCGAGCTCACCGCGTCACCGCCGAACGCGTCGGCGTTCACCGCGTGAATGATGTCCTTTCGGGACAGCGAGGTCGGCTGCGAACCGTGGAAAAGCACGTTCCGGATGCTGGCGACGGATGCCGTGACATCCGTGGACGCGGTGAACGTGAAAAACAAATCCGCAGTCCCCGTGGCGGTTAAGTTGGCGCTGGCCTTCGTGAAGTAATCGTAGCCGCTCCAGCCCCCCGTATTGGGCACCGGCACCGTTGCGATGATCGGGCCGGTGACGGATCCGGTGCGCACCTGAATGGTCCGGTTCGACTTCGCCGACGCGACCTCGAACGTGACGTTGCGATAGCCCGTAAGGTTGACGCCGTTGTATCTCAGGTAATCTCCGGCATGCAGGTCGCTCACGACTCCTCCACCAGAGGTAACGGTTCCGCCCGCGGCGTTATAGGCCGTCGACTCGATCGTTTTCATGTCGAGTTCGTAGTAGGTGAACTTGTCCACGAGCATCGTCGAAATCGGATTGGACGGAGGATAAATGCCCAGGTCGGGGATCCAGTTGGAGAAATCGATCTTCTGTGGATACATCGTCCGCGCGGTGGCGTTTTTGAAACTGTCACTCGGTTTTATGAGCAGCAGTTTTCCATCGAGGTAGAACGAGATGTTGTTGGGCGTCCATTCCATGGCCCACATGTGCCAGCCATCCGGAATCTTCGCGGTCGCGGTGGGACTTCTGCTCGTCGTGCCCGTGCCCCAGATCACGTTCTGCATCGGCGTCTGGTCCCCCATGATTTCGAGGATGTCGATCTCCTGCCACTCGAACTGAACCCCGGCCGGTTGTTCGGTCGGCTTGACGGTGTAGAACGCATTGCACACGCCCGGCAACGTGTGCGTGTAAACGATCGCCTCATAGCGTCCGTAGAGCTTTTCAAACGTGGACCGCACGAGCGGCTGGATCCTGTTCACGCCCGACCTGTAGGTCGACAAGGCTAGGTTTCCGTTGACCAGCGCCATGCCAGCGCCGCCCTTCACCAACGTCCAGTCGCTGGTGAGCGTCGCGGCGTTGAACGGCTCGGTCCAGGGGTTGATGAATTTTTCGCCGAGACTGTTGGTCACCGTCGACGGCGGGCCCACCTGGAGGATGCCGTTGCCGGTGAACACCGCGTTTTTGTGCGTGGCACTGGAGGCGAGACTGCCCCAGGTGCCTTCCGTCACCCACGTCGTGCCTCCGTTCAACGACAATGCGTCGATGCGGTCGGTGCCCGTGAATGCGAGATTGACCGAGCCCGTCGTCATGCCCGAAGGCAGGACCAGTGAGGCACCGTCGCCGATGTAGTTGTGAACCGTGCCGCCGCTCAGCTTGAGCGTCGTGCCCGCTTGCAGGACGACATCGCCGGTCCCCAGTCCGAAATCTTTGTCCACCTCGATTCCGCTCCCGTAGGTGGCATCCGTCTCCACGAGCGTGCCGCCCGTGTAACCGTTCGCTACGTTCAGGATGGCTTTGCCCGCCCGCACACGCAGCGCGCCCGGGCCATCGATCACCGAAGAGACCCGGATGTTACGCCCCTCCGAGGGCCGGATGTAGCCGAAGTTGGTCAACGTGATCTTGCCCGCCAACGTCGCAATCGCCGGCGCATAGGCCCCCCAATTTTGCACGGCGCCTCCGTTGAGACGAAGGTCCGCGATCGTGACTGTTCCCGTCGTGCGAACGACGAAGAGCCCGCTGCCGCTTCCCACGGTCAGACTGCCTCCGCCGAACGTGTAGCTCGCCGAGGAAATATCCGTGAGCAGGTTGTAGTTGTTGGTAAAATACGCGTTCCCGGAGCTCGGCGCGGCCGCGTTGCTCCAGCCCGCGCCCGACGCGAAATAAGCGCCGCTGGCGGTGAGATTGACATCCGCCGCCATAAGCGACCCGACTCCCGAAACCAAAGACGCCAGCGCCAGGCCGGACATCCGCATCGAACGAATAGCGAAACCCGATGAGGTTTTCATTTGTTGGACATGAGGGGTTGACTGAACAGGGGTAACCGACCTCCTGCGTTTACGCGTGCCGGCATACCCACCGCAAAGCCGCGGTGGTCGAACCGTTCAGCACATCCGCCCTCCTTACACCCCGCTCCGCCGATACGCCCCCGGCGGCTGCCCCGTCCGCGCGGCAAAGGTCTTTCCGAAAAAACCGACATCGCTGAACCCGCAGCGCACCGCGATTTCCTTCAACGAAAGTCGCGACTCTCTCAGCAACCGCGCCGCTTCCTTCACGCGCAAATCCACCAGCCACGCCGTCGGCGAGCTTCCCGTGTGTGCCGTGAACAACCGCGTAAAGTGAAACCGCGAAAACCCCGCGATCTTCGCCAGATCGTCCACGCCCAACGGCTCCGCAAAATGCGCCTCCGCATACCGCCTCGCCCGCTCCAGCGCCGCCGCATGCGGACTCCCCGCTTCGCGCACCGGCACCGCCGCCAGCATCCGCATCACCCAATCGTAGGCCAGCGCCGAGCCCTCGAACGCCGAAACAATCTCCCCCGCCAGCATGCGCCTCACGATCTCGCCCGCCTGCCTCACCGGCTCCGCATCCGCCGCCAGCTTCGTCAGCACGCCGTGCCCTTTCTCCACGCCCGGCCACAGCCGCATCACTTCGCGCCCGTGCAGACACAGATAAATAAACTCCCAGTGCCCGCCCGTCGCCGGCAGCCAGTAACGGTTGTCCGCCGGAAAATGCAGCAGCATCGCCGTCCCCGGCGTCACCGGGTGCTCCTCGCTGCCCACCCGCAGCCGGCCTTCGCCCGACAGCGTGTATTGAAACAACACGAACTCCTGCCGCCCGCGCTTCAATCCGTCCCAGTCATACCGCGGACTCGTCTCCTTCGCATGCCCGACGCTGCCCAGCATCGCGTGCAACGGCATCACGCGCGTGTCGAAGTAAGTAATGCGCTCCCCCATCGGAAGCTTCGCGAGTCGCTTGAGCACAAAACCACCTAAAAAGGCACACTCCTCCCATAGCAACCCAGTAAAGGATCCGCTATGATGCAGCACGATCCAACACTAACCCAGACAGCGCCTCACCCCCTTCCATGTCCTTCCGCATTGCTTTCATCGGAGCCGGTTCCATCGGCTTCACCCGCAAACTGGTCGCCGACCTCCTCGCCGTCCCCGAGTTTCACGACGTCGAGCTGGCCTTCACCGACATCAACAAGCGCAACCTCGACATGGTCGCGCGCATCTGCCGCACCGACATCGCCGCCAACAACCTCAAGGCCACCATCACCGCGACCACCGACCGCCGCGCCGCGCTCAAGGACGCGAAATACGTCTTCGTCGTCGTGCGCATCGGCGGACTCGACGCCTTCGCCACCGACATCGACATCCCGCTCAAATACGGGATCGACCAGTGCGTCGGCGACACCCTCTGCGCCGGCGGCATCATGTATGGCCAGCGCGGCATCGCCGCCATGCTCGACTTCTGCCGCGACATCCGCGAAGTCGCCGCACCCGGCTGCATCCTTTTCAACTACGCCAACCCCATGGTCATGCTCACCTGGGCGGCCAACACCTACGGCGGCGTGCGTTGCGTCGGCCTCTGCCACGGCGTGCAGGCCGGCCACCAGCAGATCGTCAACGTCCTCGGCGCCAAGTCCAAGGCCGAGGTGGACATCATCTGCGCCGGCATCAACCACCAGACGTGGTATGTGAAAGTCCAATACAAAGGCCGTCTCATCGGCGGCGACGAACTCCTCGCCGCCTTCGAGCGCCACCCCGACTACGTCAAAACCGAAAAAGTCCGCATCGACATGCTCCGCCGCTTCGGCGTTTACAGCACCGAGTCCAACGGACACCTCAGCGAATACGTGCCGTGGTATCGCAAGCGCACCTCCGAGATCAAAGCCTGGATCGACATGACCCACTGGATCAACGGCGAGACCGGCGGCTACCTGCGCGTCTGCACCGAAGGCCGCAACTGGTTCGAGGAAGAGTTCGGAGCCGGCCGCGAGATCAAGCCCTTCGCCTACACCCCGGAGAACCGCTCCGAGGAACACGGCTCGCGCATCGTCGAAGCCCTCGAGACCGGCCGCGTTTATCGCGGACACTTCAACGTGCTCAACCGCGGCACGATCACCAACCTCCCCGACGACTGCGTGATCGAGGCCCCCGGCTACGTGGACCGCAACGGCATCAACATGCCCCGCGTCGGCGACCTCCCCCTCGGCTGCGCCGCCGTGTGCAACGTCTCCGTGAGCGTGCAACGCCTGGCCGTGCAAGCCGCCATCACCGGCGACGACCGCCTACTCCGCCAAGCCTTCATGCTCGACCCGCTCACGGGTGCGGTCTGCAACCCGCCCGAGATCTGGCAACTCGTGGACGAAATGCTGGTCGCCGGCGAAAAATGGCTCCCGCAATACAAGCAGGCCATCAAGTCCGCCAAAGCTCGCCTCGCCAAAGGCCCGCGCATCAAAACCAAAGACACCTCCGGCGCCGCCCGCGTTAAAACCCGTTCCCTCGCCGAGCTAAAAAAAGAAAAGTCCAACCCTCGCCGAGGACATTAATCCTTCGACGTAGCGGCGTAGTTTGCCCACGCACGCTCCAATTCTCCGTGCAACCCAGTTCCTTCGGCCGAGTTCACGGCAGATCTCTGGCTTACGGCGTCTTCAAAGCGATGATGGTCCATTGGCCGTTTCGTCGGCAGGTTTGCTCCCTCAGACCCGGTAGCTTGATGCGGGCTTTCACCTCTGACGGGAGCGTCAGCCCGACGTGAAGCTTGTCCCCATCGCGCCGCCATTCTGCTGAGATCGATCCATGCGGGGTGGGCACGGTCGTCTGGCAATGGTCACCAATGAAGACCGGGGCATAGGCGATTTC
>JBEVND010000414.1:0-11568 GCA_040508285.1 Rariglobus sp.
TATACGGATGCCCCGGCCCGACCGGATCGCGCGGCCGGCGCTCCGTGAACGCACGCCCCTCCGCCTTCGCGGCGGCCGCGGCGCGTTCCCACACCCCAAGATCCTCCTCGAATTTTTTGCGCGCGTCGGGAAATGCCGCGATCTGCCTCGCGCGTCGCTGAAACACGGTGTCATAGGCGAGATCCGACTTCAGCCGGGCTTCGCTCATCCACGACTCGATCGGCGTGCCGCCCCACGAACTGTGGATCAAGCCAACCGGCACGTTCAGCGCTTGATGGATTTCCCGCGCGAAAAAATATCCCGCTGCGGTGAACCTGCCCGCGGTCTGCGGCGAACACACCTGCCACTCGCCCTCCACGCTCGAGGCCGGAAACTCCGCGATCGTTTTCTTCACGAGAAACTGCCGGATCTTCGGCCAGTTCGCCGCGGCCATTTCTTCGGTCGCGTTCAGCGCCTTGGCGACGGGCCACTCCATGTTCGATTGTCCCGAACACAACCACACCTCGCCCACCAATACGTCGCGCAACGTCACCGTTTTTTTCCCGGCAAACACCAGCTCCGCGCCCTGCGAGTCGGCCGGCTGTGCAGGCAACTCGACGCGCCACTTCCCGTCCGCATCGGTTTTCGTCGAGACCTTGCTCTTCTTGAAAGAGACCGTGATCTCCTCGCCCGCCTCGGCCCAGCCCCACAAGGGCAAAGGCCGCCCCTGCTGAAGCACCATGTGATCCGCGAACAACGCGGGCAGGATGACATCCGCCCGCGCACTCGCGGCCAGCGACAACACGACAATGAACACGACACCGATTCGATTAAGCATGTTTTTTTCCTTTCTCAGTCTTCCCCGCCGATGAGCTCGAAACCGTCGAGATTGATCGCTCCCGACGGACGCAGAAGCCGGATCTCATGTTCGCCCGCGGTCAGCGGCACCCGCACCACGGTCCCGTCGGCGCCGGCCAGCACGATCTCGCTCCAGTCGTCCCGGTCCACGGACCACCCGCCTGTCCGCGGCAGCACAACCTCCAGCGCATTCCGTCCCGGCGCCGCGCCATCGACCAGCAAACTCACGCGCGTGCCGTCGAGCGGTGTGCAATAACGCAAACGCAGTCGATACGTTCCGGCGACCGGCACCGACACCTTCCACGCGATCGCGTGGAACGGCGAATCGTTGCCAAAGCCTCTCAGCGAACGCCCGCGATTGCCCGGCTTGTCCACGACATCCACCCGACCCGAAACCTGCGTCGCAAACGCCTCGGCCTCCACGAGCACGCGACTCTCCTTCGGCGCGACCGGCAAATCAACCGACGTCGTGCGCACCGGCAACCCCGGCTGTTCGCGCACCGCAGTCTGTTCTTCGTGCCAGCGCTGGTAATCGCCCTCCGTCGCCCGTCCGCGCATCAGCAACACGCGGCCGGCGGGCAACTCGTCCGCGTCAGATCCCCGCGACACCCGCCACGCCGTATCCGGCTTTTTCAGCCACTTGCCCGCGCGATCACTGTCGAGCACCCACAACTCGTCGTTGATCCGCGTGGCCGAGACCGATGTCGGTTTTCCGGAGTCGAACATCAGCGAACCAAACGGTAGCGACACCGAAACGGCGTCCACCGCCAGCACATCCACCACTTGCTTCGCCTTGACGCGGGTAACGAGCAACCGTGCGTTCGCCGACACGGCATCGGCAGCGACGCTTAACACGCTCCCCTCGTTCGCGAATACCAGTTCGTCGGACCAACCTTCGCCCTCGATGTGGTAACGCTCATCCGCGCCACGCCTGACCGTTGGCGCAGGCGCGAGGTCGCCCCCGAAACGCGGAACAAGCAGCGTGCGAAATCCCGATGCCTTCCCTTCGCGTGGAATCGCGTAGGTTTTCAAACGCGTTGCCGGCACATCCACCTTGGGACTGAGCGGCATGCGCACCGCCAGTGCTGTCGCCGGATCGATCACCCGCACCGCCAGCGAACCCGCCGTGCCTTCGATGCGCGCCTCCGATCCGTTGACGATAGCCGCCGGCGGCACCTGCAACAACCACTCGACACGACCGGCTTCCTTTAAAATCACATCGTCCAGCAGCAGCACGTAGTCGCCGCGCCGGTGAAACACACGCCGCCATGCCGCGTCCACACCCTCGTAGGCTTCATGCAGATCCACCTCGGTCCACATCGAACGCGGCGCACTCGCAAACCGCGCCACCGTGCCGCGCGCCTCGTGATCAAAACGCTGGTTGCGCCCGTTCACCAGCAGCGTCGTATGCGACTCCGTGGCGTTGGAGAAATATTTCCAACGCCCGCCCTTCGCATCCCAAAATTCCTTGTCTCCGCTGCCCTTGCCGTAGCCGGGCGCCGGCAGCAGCCACTCGCCGCCAAAAGCAAACGCGATCGCCCCCGCATCGAGATGCGAGTGGTTGCGATTCGTGTAACCCGACTTGATCGCGAGCAGATAATCGCCCGCGCCCCAGCCGCTGCGCGAATCCACCGCATCGGCGACAGGCAGATGCGCATCGAGCGACTCCGGAGGTTTCGCCGGCACCGCCGGATCGTGCCAATGCCAGTTCCACGCGATCACATCGGCGCCATATTGCGGGACGAACGCCAGCTTAGCCGCGAGATACTGCGCCGAGGGATCGCGGTATTCGGCCGCGAGGCGGTTGAGCATGTGATGCGGACCATAATAATCCCGCGCCGACGCGTCGCCCCACGGCAGCGTTCCGCCAAAACCCGGGGTCGAGGCGCGCAGCCGGTAAGCCGCCATGTTGCGCAACCAGTCGCCCGCATAAAACGGGGCGACGTCGATGATGCCGCGCACGCCCTCGATGTATTGGAGAATGTAACTCGCGCTGTAGGACCAATACGGCACGCCCTCGGGGGAACTGCCGTCGGCGTTCGCGTAACGCGCGACCGCCTCGAAATTCAGCTGCGCCGTCGCCAGCCAGCGCACCGCGTCCTCCGGCAGATCTTCGATGAACGCCGCTCCACAAAATCCCACCGCCGCCGCGCTCACATGGTTGTGGTTTTCCTGATACGCGCCGGCCCAGTAAATCCCGCCGCTCATCACCGCCGCGAGCGTGTTGACGCGTTCGCGCACCGTGTCGCGGATCAGTTTCGCGTCCGCGTCATTCCACAGTCCGCGATTCCACGACCACGCCACCGCCAGCCCGCGCGCGACGTGGCCCGCCGCGAGATCCTGATTCGGTTCGCGCACGCCCCATTGCGGATAGCGGCAGGCCGCCAGCGCGAGATCGTGAACACGGTTCCGCAACGCGACATCGTCGGGCGCGATCGCCGCGGCGAAAGAAAACAACACCAGATCATCGCCCACGCGGCGCATCCACAGTTCCTGCCGCGTATCGAAAAGCGTCTGCTTCGTCACCGCCGCCACTTCTTCCGGCGTGCGATACGCAGGCACCGGTTGCGCGAGCGCGAATCGCGCTTCTTTCAACAACGTTTCCCGCAAGGCCACCGAACTCGGCGCGGTCGATTGCACGAGCTGGCGCACCGCTTCGCGCCCTTGCGGGCCGGCGCCCGGCAACACCGCAAGATCGCGGGCGTTGCGCCGCCATTGCTCGCCCTGGCCGGAAGCCAGCGCGCGGATGTCCTCCGGTTTGAGCGCCGGCCATCGTTCGGCCCGGGCGGCGTCCACAAACAAGGCGAAGGTCAATACTCCGAGAAAAAAGGCCCGTTTCATTTGGCCGCCCGCACGGTCACTTCACCCAGCTGGGCGGACACCGCGCCCTCACCGGGGCGACGCACACTCTTGAGCGTGAGAAACGGGGTCGAGTCCTTCCAAACCGCGAGATCCAGGCGTCCGTTCCAACCGGCCGAGTGATCGAACGGGCGCGACGCATCGATGCCCTTGAGTTGAAAACCTTCGGCTGAAACACGCAGCGTAAGGCGGCGCACCGGCAGTTCCACCTTCAGGGTTTGCAGCGTCGTCTCACGCGTGCGGTCGCCGCCGATCTCCGCGCAGTTGAAAAGCAGGGTGCCGTCGCCGCTCAGGCGCAGCTTCAGATAACTCTTGGCCCGCATCTCATTCTGATTGTCCGCGGCCAGAATGGCCATGAACACGCTGTTGGCCGGGATCGCGCTGCCCGTCACATCGATGCCGACCAGCTCGAGCTCGATGGGAGCCGTGAGGAAATTGAGCTCCGCGTCGCCCCGCGCAGTAGAGATCGCCGTGGTCGGATAACTCTCGGCCGGACCGGAAGCGTCCAGGATCAGTTCGCCGTCGAGCACCTTGGCCTGGGCGCTCAGGTTCCAAAGCGGCGCCGCAGGCTTTTGATCGAAGGTTTCTTTGATCGGCAACGCGGCGAAAGCACCGGAGCAGGCGCAGACAAACAAGACGGACGAGAAGAATACGCGGGACGGGGATTTCATGGGTTTCTTTTGGGTAAAATAAAAAGATTAGTTGGTGCCGAACCCGGCCGCCGGTTTCGCCGCGACATGGCCGTCGAAGAACAACGCGACGCGATTGGCTCCATGCACCGGCTGCTTCGGAACGTAGGCCACCGAAAGATAGCTCGGCGAAAGCACCGCATCGAGATCGGTGAGCGCCCACGACGTGGCGGGATTGGTGATCTCGAGGAGCTTCACCGGCTTCGCCTCGGTCTCGGGCCGGCCCGTCGCCGCCGGATAACCGAAGGGCGGAAGCAGGTTCGTCTGAGAGGTGGAGCTGGCGAGATGCACGCGCAGGCTTACGGCGTAGGCGCGCCCGTCGCCGTTGTTGGCGAGCTGCGCCTCGCGAGGAATCTCCGCATCCCACGCCGGACAGGCGAAAACATCCACCCGCCGAAGCTGGGTCGAATTGGGAGCCTCGTAGCCGGAGATGTATCCGGACAGAAAATGACCGAGAACCTCTCTGTCACTGCTTTTTGGATACGGCCCAAAGGTCGCCCGCAGCGGTCCGGGCAGCCGCCCCGCGTTATCCTGTGCGTAAAGCAGAATCCCCACGCCCATCTGGCGGAGGTTGGAGTTGCAACCGCTCTGATGCGCGCTGGTCCGGGCCTTGCCGACACCCAAGATGATCAGCGATCCCAACACGGCGATGATCGCGATGACCGTGAGCAACTCGACAAGGGTGAAACCAGAATGTGAACGACGGGGCATGCGGAAAACGGGGTTGGGCGTCATCCTCGCTTTTAAATTTGCGCCTTCAAGGTCCGCGCCTACTTACACGGGTTAGCTCTCCGTGAAACCCCGCAAACGCATCACGCAATTGGATATCGCCCGTGCCGCCGGCGTGAGCCGCGGCGCCGTTTCGCAGGCGCTGGGAGGGCATATCAGCATTCCCAAAGAAACCCGCGAGCGCATCCAAAAAATCGCCGCCGACCTCGGCTACACTCCCGATCCGATGCTGACGGCGCTCGCGTCCTACCGGCACGGCAAGCGACCCGCGGAATTCCGCGGCACCATCGGCTGGCTGGCGCAGACGACCGATGTGTTTCGCTGGCGGGAGATCCCCCACTTCGTGACTTATCTGGAATCCGCCCGCGCGCGCGCCGAGACCCACGGCTATCATGTCGAGGTCCTCGATCTACAGGAAATGGGCATCTCTTGGTCACGCGCCACATCGATCGCAAAGGCCCGCGGCATCGACGGTATTCTGCTGTGTCCCCAGCCCTACTCGGACATGGATCTGGCGGATTTTCCCTGGGAGGATTTCTCCGCCGTGACCTTCGGTTACAGCATCGCCAAACCGAAGTTGAACTCCGTGGCGCCCGCCCAATACCGCGCCACCTTCAACACGATGAAAGAGCTGCTCGCCCGCGGCTATCAACGCATCGGGTTTGCCCTCAACAGCTGGCACGACCAACGCACCGACCACAACTACCTCGCCGGTTACCTGGCCGCTTACGAACTGCACAACACCGCGGACCGCATCCCCATTTGCCACGAGGAGGATTTCGGTCCCTGGCTCAAACAACACCGCCCGGACGCCGTCATCACCGGCGACGTGAAGTTCATCGAAAAGTTGGCCGACCTGGGTTTGTCCGCACCCGATGATTTGGGCGTCGCGTGTCCCTTGCTCGCCTCGCCCGACGGCCCCATGGCCGGTGTCTGGGAGGACAATCAGCAGATCGGCAAAGCCGCCGTGGACTTTCTGGTTTCACAGCTTCGCCAAGGCGAACGCGGAGCCCCCACCCATCCGCAACGGCTTTTGGTTGAAGGCTTGTGGATACCGGGCCGGACCCTGCGTCCCCTCCCCAGCGACTGAATCGTTAACCCGTGTAAGTAACACACGGATCGTTCCGCGCACGCCGACCTGAAACGGTGGCGGCATGCCCCAGTCTGCCGCAATCGCGCCGATTAAAACACCCCGCTCTTCCCGCTCGCGTGAAGACACACGGGTATTGATCGCCCTTTCGGAGCAGGAGCGCCGGCTTTTCTTCAGCGAGAAATCGCTCCAAGGACACCCCGGCATCGAGCACGCCGACATGCGCGGCGCCGGACGGGAGACGTGGAACCGCTTGCTGAAAAAAGTTCAGCCCACCGTCCTCATCACCGGCTGGTCCACGCCCGCACTCGACACCGCGCAGCTCCTGTATGCCGGAGGCTCGATCGACTACGTCTGCCATGTTGCGGGCTCGGTCCGCCACATCATATCGCTGGAGCACATCGAGGCCGGCTTGAAGGTCACCAACTGGGGAATGTTGATCGCCCCCCAAGTCGCCGAGCATGCACTGCTCACCCTCCTCGCGTTGATGCGCAATCTCGGCCTTTGGCGCGACGCCATGATGGCGCCGCCCGAAAGCCTGCACCGTGAACGCCTGGCCACGCGCACGCTGCACGGGAAGACCGTCGCCATCCACGGATTTGGCATGATCGCGCGCGAACTCATCCGCCTGCTTCGTCCCTTCAACGTCCGCGTGCGCGCGTTTTCCGCGGGCGTCCCCGACTCGTTCATCCGCCAGCATCAAGCGACACCGGTGTCCTCGCTCGCGCAACTGGCCGAACATGCGGACGTCTTCGTGACCTGCGAAGCACTCACGCCCGCGACCACCAAATCGATCAACGCCGAGGTGCTCTCCAAACTTCCCGAAGGCGCCGTCTTCGTAAACGTGGGCCGCGGCGCGGTCGTGGACGAAGCCGCGTTGATCGACGCGGCGAAGACTCGCTCGCTGCGCGTGGGCAGCGACGTGTTCACCCACGAGCCGCTCGCGCACGACTCCGCGTTGTTTCAGCTGCCCGGCGCGATCCTTTCCCCGCACATCGCCGGCCCCGCTTTCGACACCTTCGGCGACTGCGGCCGTCAGGCGCTCGCCAACGTGGACAACTACCTCGCCGGCAAACCGCTCACCGGCCTGATCACTCCCGAAATTTTCGCACGTTCAACCTAAACCAAAACCACCATGCCCCGGATATCCCTTCGCCTGCTTCCCCTGCTCGCCCTCAGCCTGACCGCCGCGCACGCCGCGACCATCCTGACCGAAAACTTCAACAGCTACACGCCGGGCGTGCTGCCCACGGGCCCGGCACCGGGCATCTGGGCCAATCCCAGCCCGGGTATCATCGACGACAACGACTCGCTGTTCACCCGGGTCGTCACCGACACCACCAACCGCTTCGGCCAGGGAACATCCAATCAATATCTGCGCCTCGCCGACACCAGCAACGCGAACAGCGCGCTCAACTACAACCTCGCCATCAACGACAAACCGATCGGACAGGTCGGCACGCTTTCCTTTAACTTCTACGATCCCTCGGGCGACGGTGCGCAAGGCAACGGTTGGCTGCTGCGCATCGGGACCGGCGCGGGCAACGGAGCGACGGCCTTCGGCCTCTTCCTCATGAACGGACAGTTGCGCGTCGCCACCACCAACAATGTCGAACCGAACTCGACGGCCTTCGCCACCTACGCCCTCGATACCGTCCATTCACTGACGGTTTTCTTCAACAGCTCGAGCAGCGCCGTGTCCTACGGAACGAACAGCCTCGCCGCCAACACCATGGATGTCTGGCTCAACGGCACCATCATCGCAACCGGGCTCGCGCGCTCGGGCGGCACCGTCGGCGACCAGACCATCGACAGCTTCGGCTTCACCCGGAAAGTTTCCGGCACCGCCGGATCCGATTTCGTCGGCGAGCTTCTGCTGGACAACATCGCCGCCTATTCGGGCGTTGAAACCTCCGCCATTCCCGAGCCCTCCTCAATCGCGCTGCTCGGCGGCGCCGGCGTGATGTTCGCCGCATTGCTGCGTCGCCGCCGTTAAAGGCAAACGGCTTCCTTGCAAACCACCCCGCAGCCTTCACCCGCGCGCCGTAGCTGGAGCGCGGGCACGCTGACCTACACCACCGGCGGGCTCGTCGCGCTCTTCGCCTGGTTGCTGCTGGGCGACTTTTCGTGGTCGATGCGCGACCGCTCCGTGGGCCCGATGGCGCAGTGGTATTTGAAGCACCTCGAAGTGCCCAACTACCTCTTCGCGCTGCTCATCAGTTCGTTTCCCGCGTTGGTCGCCCTGATCCTCGGCCCGATCATCAGCGTCAAATCCGACCGCCACCGCGGGCCGCGCGGACGGCGCATCCCGTTCCTGCTTTTTACGACACCCATCGCCGCCGCGGGCATGATCGGCCTCGGCCTCACGCCCTTCATCTCGCGCTGGGCGCACAGCCACTTTCCGGATCAAAGCGAAATGGTCGTCGCCGTCGTCTGCTTCGGCGTCTTCTGGGCCGCATTTGAATTCGCGACCATTGCCGCCACGGCCGTCTTCGGCGGGCTCATCAATGATGTCGTCCCGAAAGAACTGCTCGGTCGTTTCTACGGACTCTTTCGCGCCGTCAGCCTGATCGACGGCATGATTTTCAATTTCTGGCTCTTCGGAAAAGTGGAGACCCACTACACGCTCATGCTCGTCGTCATCGGCGTGTTCTACGGCACGTGTTTTTACTGGGTGTGCCTCAAGGTCAAGGAAGGCAACTACGCTCCTCCCCCGCCCGGCGAACCCGCCCGCCCCTTCTCCGGGATCAAAACGTATTTCCGTGAATGCTTCAGCCTGCCCTACTACGTGGGCGTATTCGTGATGATGACCGTTGCCGCGCTGGTCTTCATGCCGGTCAACATCTTCATGATCCCCTACGCGCAGAGCCTGGCGATGAGCATGGACACCTACGGGAAATGCATGGCGCTCTCGTTCACCATCTCCCTCGTGCTGGCCTACCCGCTCGGATGGCTCTGCGATATCTTCCACCCGTTGCGAGTGAGCATCGTGAGCCTGTTCGGTTACGCGGTGGTCACCGCGTGGGGTGCGTTTCACGCACGCACTCCGGAAACCTTCGCCATCGCCCTCGTGCTGCACAGCGTGCTCTCGGGATCTTACTTCACCAGCGCGGCCTCACTCGGGCAGAGACTGTATCCGCATTCCCGGTTTGCGCAGTTCGCCAGCGCCGCGGGCATCGTTGGTTCGCTCGGCGGCATGGCGATCGGCCCCATCGTGGGCGGCATCATCGATCTCACCGGCAACGCCTACCACCACACGTTCACCGTCGGCTGCATCACAGCCGTGCTCGCCCTGTTCGTCTCATGGGCCGTGCACTCCCGCTTCATGAAACTCGGCGGACCGCGCGGCTACGTGGCGCCCGAGCCGGCTTAAGCCTTGCGATAAAAACACACCGTCGGCTGGCGGGCGCCTTTGCCGAGGCGTTTGACGCAGCTCCAGCCCGCCGGCTCCAGCGCGAGTTCTCCGGGCATCTCAAAGACGATCACGGGGTCGGCATCCGCCGGCCACCACGCGGACATGCGTTCGAAAAGCTTGGGGCCGATCTCGGCGATGATCTCGTAGGGCGGATCGATGAAGACGAGGTCGGGCGCTTCGCCGGCGGCGGGCTCCCAGGCCAGCACGTCAGTCGCGGAAAGCCGCAGCGAGTCGCCTGAACGCGCGGCGCTTTTGGCGACGGTCGTCATGTTTTTTCGGATACAATCCGCCGCCTTCGGATTTTTCTCCACAAACACGCCGCCGGCCGCGCCGCGGCTGAAGGCCTCCAGGCCATACGCGCCGCTGCCGGCGAAGAGGTCCGCGAAGCGCGCCTCGGGCAGGCGCGCGGCGAGGCTGGAAAACACCGCCTGCCGCATGCCATCGGTCGCCGGACGGGTCACGTCGCCCTTGGGCACCAGCAACGTGACGCCGCGCGCGGCTCCTCCACTGATACGCATGAAACGAGCGCGGGCGGGAGGCTTACTGCTTCACCGCAGCCTCGCGGTATTGAACGTAGGAGCTACGCACCGCGATGTAGGGATCGAGGGCGTCTTTGCGTGATAAGTCATAGGCTTCGAAGGTGCCGGGCAACGCGCTAACACCGTCGATCACGCTCACGCCGACCTCGGTCTGCCAGCTATACCACTCAACATTTTTACGCAGATTCCAATGCAGCGGGTTCAGGAAATAATCGCCGACCGCGCCAGCAGTGTCGCGCACGGTGCCAGGCCCGAGCAGCGGCAACACAAGGTAAGGACCTTTGCCGATGCCCCACACACCAAAAGTCTGTCCGACGTCTTCGCGTGGCACTTGGGCGAGCGCGGGAATTTCATCCGACATGCGCATAAAGCCGCCGAGGCCGCCGACCGTGTTGACGACAAACTTGCCCGTTTCCTGGCCGGCGCGCTTGAACTTTCCTTGGAGCGCGCTGCTCACGAAGCGGATCGGAAACTTGATATTGTCGAAAAAATTGCGGATACCGCGATGAACAGGCTTGGGTGTCACCTTTTCATAGCCTTTGGCCACGGGGCGAAGGACGTAGTCGTAGGCGTGATCGTTGAACGTAAACATGGCGCGATTAAACGGCTCCAAAGGATCGGAGACCTGCACCACTGCGTATTCGTCGGCACCGTCCACGACCTCGGGATCGGTCTCAGCAGGTGCTTTTTGGGCGAAGACCGGAACCGTGAAAGAGATCAGGCCGGAGATCAGGAAGAGGTGACGAGGATTCATTTTTTAAGTTCGGGAGTGGCCAGCGGGATGTTTTTTTCGAGCGCGGAGATCACGGCTTTTACGCCGCCTTTTTGGAAAATGGGATCAAGTTGAGCGCGCCAGTTAGCGATCATGCTGACGCCTTCGATGTTCATGTCGTAAACTTTCCAGGTGCCGTTGACCTGCTCGACACGATACGAGACGGAGTAGGCTTTGCCTTCATAAGTAATGGTCGTCGGGAGCTCACGGAGATTCGGCCGGGTTGAATCCGGAATGATCGTCTTGCCGAAGGAAATAACCGGACGCGGGCCGGGCTCGAACTTGTTCGCGTAAGTGCGGATCACCAAATCGGAGAAGAGCTGCGTGGCCTTGGTCTTTTCCTCAGCGGAAAATTGGCGCCAGCCCGGACCAACCGCGCGGCGGGTGATGCCCTCGAAAGTAAAATACTTCTCCAGCGACGGGCGGATACGGTCGGCCAGCGGCGTGGTCGACTGCGTGTCGTAGGCGATGGCGAGACCCTCGTCGACTCCGGCGCGGAGCATGACGACGGGATCGTCCGTGGCGGTGTCCGCACGCGCGACGGAGAGGAGCGCCACGCAGCCCAAGAGCGTTAAAAAGAGACGGTGGATTTTCATTTGGAGTCCTCCTTGACCGGCGCGGGCGCGACCGGTTCGGCT
>JBEVND010000440.1:0-19559 GCA_040508285.1 Rariglobus sp.
CGGTGACATCCAGCGAGCCGAGCAGGCCGAGGCTGATGAACGCATCGAAGACGAGATCCATACCGTTGGACGTGATCTTGAGCGTCACTCCACCGCGGATGGTAAACGGTCCGACTTCGAGAGAGCCGCCGAAGCTGATGATAACGGTGGTGGCGGCAATCGAAGCGTCGCGCAGCCCGTTAACGGCACCCGTGGTGCGATTGACGTTGAGCACCTTGATGGTGCGGGCGGTCGAGGTGGTGTTGACCGCGATGCTGAAGGTGCCGTTGAAAGAGAGACCGGCGAAACCGACGCCAGCACCGAAGGTGGCGGTCAGCGATCCGGCGATACCGGCAGAAACGATGTAGATGGAACCACCCACTGCGACCTGACCGATCGGGGTCTGCAAGGAGGCCAGCACTTCCATGGCGAGGCCTTCTGAATCGATCGTGAGGGTAAAGCTGCCGTCGAGCTTGGCGACGCCAGCGAGCATGATGTAACCCGTGACCTGGACCTTGAAGTAAGGGCCCTTGGCGACGGTCATGTTGTGCCAGTTGTTCGCGCCCGGACCGTCGCGAACACGGACGGTGATCTGCTCACCCATCGTGTTCAGCATCAGCACGGCGGTCGCCGTGAAGGCGAACCCGGTGCCAGAGACATTGAACGAGAGCTTAATATTGGCCGCGATGCCGTTCTGGTTGATCAGGAGGAAGCCATCGGCCGCGACATTGAACAGGCTGGAACCGGAGACCTTGAAGTAGAGCGTGGCCGAAGCGGTGACGAGCAGGCCGTTGCTGCCGACTTCGAGGAGGAAGGAGCCTTGCAGGTAGAGACCGGTGTAGTTCGAGCCAGTCGGAACGCCAGCGCCCAAGGCAAGGTAACCGTCAGCCGCAACACGCGCATAGATGCCAGCCTCGAGGGTCACGGCATTCGGGCCGGTGCCAAATACCTGCACCTCATTGGTGGTGTTAACCTGGAAGGTAAAGGAGGCGCCGAACGTGAAGCCGTTACCGTTGAGGATAGACTGGGAATCGAGCGTCACCGTAAGGGTGCCGGCGAGTTGGAAGATCGGATCCACATCCTCGATCGGATCTTCCTCGGTGCCGTAGTCGGCAGCGTCGATGACCTTGAGTCCACCAATGACATTGCCACGGAAGACGGTGACACCGGCCACGCGGGCCACAATGGAGCCGGAAACGGTGATGGAGAAGCCCCGGCCGTCGACGATGACCTGCATGGCGCCCTCGATACGGAAGCCAGCGCCGTTAGGACCGCCCAAGTGGATTTGGATGAAGCCGGACGCTTCGAGCAGGAGTTGCTCGGCAACCAGAGTCACGCCACCGATAACGATATCTTCGCTCCACGTGTTGATGAAGAACGCCAGGCGGAACTGAATCGCGAAGGTGTCGTTGGTGATCTCGGACTGGCCACCGGGCGTGGGGTTGGGTCCGCCGGTTCCGACCTGAATCTGAATGAACGCGGCGATGTAAGCCTTGATGGAACCGGAGGCGACGTCGAGGCGCGCACCGATGCGATAGCCGCCGATGGCCTCGCCGAGAGTGACGTCGGCGACACTGGCGGAGACGGACATTTCGACCTGCTGATAACCTTCCACCACGGAGCCGTTGACGCTCAGCGAGCGGATGAAGGTGAACGAACCCTTGAGCTCGACGGCACGGGCATCACCCAACGTAAAGGCAAGCGTGCCTGCGGCTGAGAAGTGGAAATAACCGCCAGCAAGGAGCTTCTCCGACTTGTTGAGCGAACGGGTCTGGCCGGAGTCGTAGGTGTAAACGGAGATCGTGCGAGCGGTGAGCGCGGTGTTCAGTTCCAGCTGGAACTCGGCATCGAAATCGAAGCCGACCGGCATGCCAGAAGGCGTGTTCGCATCGATCTGGAGGAGCGCGGAACCTGCGGCACCTTGCGCGTCAACGACCAGCGAGAGCGTTCCGTAGAGCTTGAAGAGAACGATATCGGTCGTGGGGATCTTCAGCTCGGTGGCGATGGCGGCGTAAACTTCCAGGCCGCCCGTGGTCGAGAGGCCGATGAAGAAGGCGCCGTCGAGCTCGATGGCGTCGAGGATGCGGGCGTAAACGATGCCGGCGATGGCGAAGTAAGGCGCGAAGGCAGCGCCCGTCTTGTCGCGCATGGCGGACGGAATGTTGGTCGGGTCGCCGTAGTCAGCGAGCGGGTTGAAGTCCGTGTTCAGCTCTTGGGGCTTACCGGAGATCGTGACGGTGCTGTAGCCGACGGCGGCGCGCAGGAAGACCGGCACTTCATAGACGATTTCTTTGCCGTAGGTGTTGGCCTTGAGGGTCAGGTTGCCGCCGAACTGGATGCCAGGCATCTGAAGCGAGGCACCGAGGATGATGCTGGTGGCAAAGCCATCCGGACGGGAAATGACGACCGCTTGGGCGCGGGCCTGGAAGATGCGGATGCCGCCGGGCGTGAAGTTGATGTAGCCGTCGAGGAAGAACTCAGAGGAGTTGGTCGTGAGCTTGTAAGCCATCGCGCCGCCGATGCTGAACTGCTCCTGGCCGTTGATCGTGAACTTGACGTAGGCGAAGCCGGCGATGAGCAGCGTCTTGGAGGCGAGCACGAAGGTCTGCGTCTCGCCGCGGATGATGAAGCGCTTCGCGGTGGAGGCGGTCGTCGATTTGATGTTACCGACATCGGCATACTCGACGAAGAACTGACGCTTGTTGAGGACGTCGTTGATGCGCCAGAGCGTGCCGGGGATGAGCGTGGCGACGACGTAGCCCGCGCCGAGAGCGTTCGTGCCGGTGAAGAGTGCCGCGATGCTGGCGGGCAGGCTGTTGCCGTTGAGGGTGCCGATCTCGGCGTCGGTGGCGACGAACTCCTGGCGGACTTCGAAGAAGACGGCGTAAACGCCGGGGCTGGTCTCGGCCTGCGTGGCGACGATCGAATAGGTGCGACCGTTGGCCGTGTCGTTGACGATCCAGTAGGTGCCCGTGCGGACAACCGTGACCGTCGCGCCGGCACCGAGGGTGAGGTTACCGGTGAAGATGGTGTTGAAGAAGGTCGAGATGGTGCCGGAGTTCAGCGAGCTGACATGCGATCCATCGCCCAAAGCGGTGCCGCCGAAGATGCTGTTGCCGGGGCTGCCGACGAGGGTGATTTCCTCGATCTTGGTGACCTTGGTGGTGTTGATCTGGAAGGTGCCGGCGAGTTGGACGTCGAGACCGATGTTCTTCAGGAACTCGAGGTTGACCTGCAGCTTGATGACGCCCCACAGCTTGGGCAGCTCGGTGTCCAACGCGGAGTCGAGATTGGCAGCGTTCAGCACCGCAGAGGGAACGCCCATTTCCTGCAGGAGCTCGCGGACGGTGACGGCTTCAGGGTCAGGCAGACGCTCGTCGTCGCCGTCGACGGGGTAGCTCGTATCGAGAACGAAGCGGCCGGTGACCGAGCCGAGCGTGCCGAGATAGATGACGGAGAAGGTGCCATTGAAATCGAGCTGCAGACGAGGACCACCGGCCGGGGTCTCGATCGCCTGGAACAGGATGGCGCCACGGATCTCAAGGATCGGCTCAGGGAGGAGGCCGCCGCTGTTGAGCGTGAGACCGCCGCTGAGCGAGATGAAGAAGGACGTGGCGGCCCTGCGAACGGTGAAGCTCGAGGTGAAGGCGGCGGAGGTGTTGCCAGCAGTGTCGGAGAATGCGCCTTCAGCCATCGTCATCGTGACGAGCAGGGTCTCGTCGAGACGGTTCAGCGCGAAGTTGCCGGTGTAGAAGAAGCGGAAACGATTGGTGAGATTGCCGTCGGCATCTTCGACCTGCTCAACGCCCGTGACGGTGTAGCCGGTGCTCGGAGCGCTGTTGGAAATGATCTGGAACTTGGCGGCGGCGAGGATCGAGCCGGTGATGTCGACGGTGCTACCGGCAACGACTTGGTTTTCACTGTTCACCACAGCCGAGCGGAGTCGGAACGTGTTGGCGGAGATGAGTTCGACGAAATACTGCGCGCCGCTCACGAGACCGCCGGGAGCCTCGGAGGCATTGAAGGCGGCGAAGGTGATGATCGCTCCATCGGCGTAGCCGTGGGCGTTGAGCGTGATGAGATTGGTATCGGCGTCGAAAGCGTTGCCGTAAATGGTGAGGCGCTTCTGGGTAACGACGGATATGGAGAGCGCGTTCTGGAGTGTGGCGAGGTCGATGGTGCCGCCGGCGAGAGCAGGATCGATGACGAGTTCGATGAAGCGGCTCGGGGGGCCGGTGGACGGAGTGGCGTAGTAGATGCCGCTCGTGTTGTTCAGGTCGCCGAGATCGACGACATATCCCGGAGGCAGCGTGCCGGCACCGGGGTTAACCGTCGGACGGGCCAGCGTGAAGAAGTAGCTCTCCTCGATGTTGAGCGTGTTCTGGTTGTCCTGGAAGGAACCACCGATGACGGTGAGCGTGACTGCGCCGGCAACCGGTGCGGTGGAGAACGTGTAGCGGTAGGTGTTGCCCTCGACCAAGGTGACCGCGGTGAAGACAGCCTCGGTGCCATCGGCGAAGACGAGGCGGAGTTCGGGGGATTCGTCGAGGATGGAGACGGCGTCGAGCGAAGAGCCGAGGCCGGGCGCGAAGGTGATGTCGATGTAGCGCTGGGCCGAGTTGGTGAAGCTGCCGAGGCCGAGAACCTCACCGGGCTTGATGGTCGCGAAGGCGGCGGTGGAACCCTCCACGGTGAAGCGAAGCGTGGTGGCCACGTTGCCCGCGCCCTTGGAGTCAATGAAGCTGTTGGCTGCAAACGCGAGTGTGACCTCACCGGGAGCAAAGGCACCGGTGATGGTATAACGGTAGGTATTGGAAGTGCCCTGGCGCACGCCGCTGCCAGAGATCGTGGCGGTGCCGAGACCGGCGCCGGCGAGGATCGGAACAGGCGGAGCGTTGAAGAGAATGGACGCACCGGCGATGAGGCTCGGGGCGAAGGTGACGTCGATGTAGCCGCGGGTGAGAAGATCGCGGATGGAGACGGAACCGCCGTTGGCCGGCGTGGAGAGCGCGACGGTGGCGCCGTGGATGCTGAAGGTCTTGGTGACGGCGACGTTGGCCTCAACGACCGCGCTGTTCAATCCGGTGCCGCGCTGGCTCCATGCGTTGGCAGCGAAGGTGACGGTGACGGTGCCGGGAGCCCAGACGAAGCCGGCGGTGTCGATCTCGTAGCGGAAGCGTTGGACACCATTGGCCTTGAGCAAGGCAAGCAGTTCGTTTGTGGAAGCCGCAGTCAGGACCGTTTCAACCGGTGCGCCTGTGGTTGGATCGGTGGTCAGAACGATGGCCTTAGGCGCAAGGAATGTGAGCGGAAGCGTGGTGCCGTTCACGCCGTTCAGAATCGCGGTGAACTCGGGAGCCGTGTCCAGGATCGACTCGTAGTCGAGGACGCGGAGGGTTCCGGCCGAGTAAACCACATCGATGTAGTATTTGCCGTTGGCGGACTTGATCAGATTGAGGAGGCCGACGTCGCCACGATCGGAGGACGGATACATCACCGATACGGTGGTGGGCGTAGGCGTGGCTACGGGCAAGTTGACAACAGGGATCTCGACCTCGGCGCCGGTGGCGTCGCGGAAGCCCATCTGGAGTTTACCGTCGATGGTGAGGAGGTTCACCTGATCGGGAATATCGGCGAGGAAGAGCACCGTGGCCGCACCGGTGGAGATCTTGGAGAGGTCCGCGTAGAGTTTGCCCGAGACGCTGAGCGCGCCACCGGCAAAGTTCAGTTGTCCGCTGATGAGGACCTTGCCGTCGGTGCTGATGATGATGGAGACGACGCCGTTGAACACGTATTGCGACGTGTAGGTGGTATAGACCTTGGCCGAGCCCTTGATGAGCATCGGAGCAGTAAATGCCGCACCGAAGCCACCCATGGCGGGGTTTGCCTTCACGGCGAGGTATTGGGCGAAGACCTGGCTCTTCACGGTGACGAGCCAATCCGCAGGGCTGGTCACGCCGGTGACGTTGAACGCAGGGTCGCGCAGGGCGAGCGGGTCGTCGATGGAAGGCAGGGTCTTGAAGAACTCCACGCCGGCGGCGAAGTCCGTGATGGTAAGACCGGTGTTGGGTTCGAGGAGGATCGGGATCGGCGCGGAAATGAATACGCCGAGCGGTCCGAGCTCGGAGAGCGCGAAGCGGATGCTGGCGGTGCCGGTGCCCATTTCAATGCCGCCTTCAACACCGAGGAAGAAGACGCGGTCCACGACGGCACCGGTGTAGCCGGTGGGAGCGACTTCATGCACGCCGTTGTTATCGCGGATCTGGAGAATGCCGCCGATGAGCGAGCCCGTGATGCCCGCGCCGGTGACGCTGACGCCGAAGCCGTCGATACCGACGATCGGGAATGCGCCGTCGAGGAGAAGCTTCGGACGGATACGGATACCGTCCACGGAACCGGCGAACTTGAGGCCGCCGTAGTTGGCGTCGATGGACGCAGAGAGGATGAGATCGAAGTCACCCGGAGCAGTTTCGATGTTAGCCCACTCCAGACCGATGGAGTAGATCTTGATCGGCATCCAGGACGGCCACTTGAAGGCAGCGCCGTCGGCTCCGCCGACGCGGATGGAGACGCCGAAGGTCTGCGGCTTGGAGATATCAGGGTTACCCGTCTTGAAGGCGCCGCCGTAGGTGATCCAGAAGTTACGGGCTTCGCCGCCGAGCGTCAGCGTGCCGATGGTGACGTCGACCGAGGCGGAACCGAAGACGGCGATCGCGGCGGTCGCGTCGGTGTAGGCGATCGGAGCGGTGTTGGCGTTGCGGTCATGGTCCCACAGGCCGCGATCCCCGGGAGCGCGGGTATCGATGAGGAAGTTGGTGGCGCGAAGGACGAGCAGACCGGCGAGTTCGATCTCGAGGATGGAACCTTGGAAGATGAGGCCGTTGACGCGGCCCTGGCTGAAGGACAGGTCGATGCGAAGAGCAGCGCCGCCGGGAGTCGAGGACTTGGCGCGAGCGGTGAAGAGCGTGCTGGTGGGGAACAGCGTGGCGCCGCCGGTGGCGATGAAGATCGTCCCGTTGAAGGTCGGGAGGATGTCGCCGGAGAAGTTGACCGAGAAGTTGGTCACGCCGACGCGCAGGTCGTCGAACTCGAGGATGGAGCCGAGTTTGATCTTGGTGGACTGGCTGTAGATAATCTGCGCCTCGCCGATCGTGAAGCCGTTGCCGCGCACAACGAGACCGGGCAGAAGCGGGCCGGACGGATTGGACGGATCGCGGTAAGAGTTGAGCTGGCCTTCGAGGCCGACGCCCTGGATCGCGGTGATCTTGATGGAGGCCTGATTGATGCGGACGAGTTCCTGATCGGCGGCACCCTTGGGATCGTAGGCGATGCGGATACCGGTGGCCTTCACTTCGAGGACGTTCGGCACGTCGATGGTCAGGGAGCCGACGGAGACGCTGAACTTGCCGGTCGTGGAGAGCGAGAAGTTGCCGGGGAGACCGACGGCGAGATCGAAGGTGACGTTGACGGCGGAGAGAACCGCGGTAACGCCCGAGGTAGTCTGAGCCGAGGCGCCGCCTGAGCCACCAAAGCGGAGCGCGGCGGTGGAAAGATTGAGCGCGATGGTGAGGACGATCTTGCCGTCAACGAAAGCGAAGTCAGCGATGCTGATCGAGGGGTTCTCGAGGGAGATCGGTCCGATGTTGATCGTCCGGGTGCTGTTGGCCGCTGCAGAGGAGGCGGCGCTGAGGATAATCGTGTCGGACGAAGCGATGTTGGAAGCAGCGGGCGTATTTGCACTGGCAACCGTGGAGAACGAGTTCGCGACGTAGGTAACTTTGACTTCGCCATCACCGAAGAGCGCCGTGGTGTTGGCCGGGGTCGAGTCGACGAGGTAGTAACGGTAGGTGGTTCCGTAGAGGTGAACCGGGGCGGAGGCGGCAACTTGAGCGTCACGAACGCCAGTGCCAGAGAGAGTGATTTCGCCGCCGTTGATGGTGGTGAGGTTGATGGCCTCGCCGTTGCGGGAGTAGAAGGTAACGTCGATGTAGCCCTGTTTGTTGAGGACGTTGGGGTTGACGGCCACACCAGTGACGAGGCTGGCGAGTTTGGCGCCGGGAGGTGCGTTGAGCTGACCGGTCGGGTTCGTGGTGGCGCCGTTGAGCGTCACGGTGCCATTCGGATCGAAGGCGACGAACTTTTGGATGAACGCGAGGTTGGTATTGGGAACGGTGGAGGCGTCAGTCCAGCTGCCGTTCGCGAAGACGACCATGTATTCGGCGTCGACAGAGAACGAGCCGGTGAACGTGTAGCGGTAGGTGTTGCCGGAGAGACGGGTGGCAATGCCGTTGACCGTGATGCCGGCGTCGATGGTGCCGTTGCGATAGATGACGAACTCGGCTCCGGCATCGGTGATGCTGGAGTGGTTGAGACCCACGCCGTTGTCGTCGTTAAAGATGACATCGATGTAACCGCGGCTGTTCAGCGTGGCGCGATTGATGACGCCGTTATTGAACGGATCAGCAAGTTCGGCGGTCAGCGGGCGCTTGGTGAGATTGTTGATGGCGTTGGTGAGCGCACCGAGGCTCTCGCCCAAGACGCTGGCTTCTTTGATACGGAACTCCTGCATGCGGAAGCCTTCGAGTTGGCTGATACGGAAGGCGGCGCGACCGGTGATCGTGAAGGTCGGGGATGCAGTGGACCCAATGACCAGGGAAGCCTCGGGGATGATGATGTTGATCACGCCACCGGGGAGAGGCTGGACCTGAATCGTGCCGGAGAGCGTGAAGACATCGGGGTAACCGATGGTGAGTGAACCGCTGAAGATCGGGCCATCGCCGGCACGGTTGACCACCAGCTTGTTGATGGTCACGCCGGACTCGACGACCGTGGTGTAGGTGAACCCGGCGCTGGCGGTGGTTTCGGTGAACTGAAGCTGGATGGCGGTGGTGCTGGTAAGCTTGACGGTCTTGTTCGTCGAGGCGCCGAGCTTGTTGATCGCGAAGCCAAAGCGGGGGGCAGCCGAGTCGATGATCGCGGAAAGACCCGAGAGGCCTGCGAAGCCCACGGTGCCGAAGCCGGCGATGGCGTATTTGCCGGAAGCGGTGGTGTCGATGACGAGACCAAGAACGATGTCCGTGATCTTAAGACCAATGGCGTTCGGGTTGAGCGAACCATCGGAGTTCTTGTAGGGGCCGGAGCCGAGGAAGATCGTGGCGTTGGCGGCGATCACGGTGAACTGGCCGGCGGTGCGGGTGAAGACGAGGTCACCGTAGAACTCGAAGATATCGACGATCGAGAAGCGGCTGTTGATGGCCGAGAACTGGATGAAGCTGATGCCGTTTTCCGCTATCTCCGAGGCGGAGAAGTTCAGGTTAACGGTTTCGCCATCCAGGGTGAAAGTCTGGTTAACCGCCCCACCCGACTCGTTAATACGGAGGGTCATGATGGCAGTGATCACGAGGCCGTTGACGCCCTTGAGCGTGACCTTGCCGGTGACGTAGCCAACCTTCAGATTATTGGCGGTCTTAATGAAGACGGCGCGGCCATCGACCATCTCGAGACCGATGCCCGAGCCGCCAACGTTGTCGCCCACGAAGATGCGGACGTTGTTACCCACGATAACCTGGGTGGAAGCGCCGCCGGGCAAGGTGGCGGTGGTGAAGCTGAAGTCGCCTTCAATCTCGATGCCAGGGAAGCTGATGGTGAGATCATTCACCGCGATGCGCTTGTAAACACCGGCGTCGAGCGTGACTGTGCCGAACACACCGGTAACGGAGACGGGCGCGTTGGTGTTGTTGATCTCCAGCTTCATCGTGCCACCGGCCTGGATCGGACCGACGGTGGCGTTGGCGGTGAAGGACAAGGTGCCGGCGATACCTGCGTTGGAAAGCACGAGCAGGCCGCGAGCGCCAGTGATGCTGATCGGCGAACCGCCGGTGCCATCGCCGTTAAACGAGAGGCTGACGTTCGCAGCAGAGAGGATCGTGGTGGTCTGGCCGGCGGCGGTGCGAACCTGCTCAAAGCCGAAGTCACCCGTGAGGTTGAGGCCGAAGAGCGAAATGCTCAGCGGGGTCGCGAAGACACGGATGAACGGACCGGCGCGGAGGTTGAGCGTGTAGCTGGTCGTGCCAATCGCAAAGGTCTCATTGACCACGGCGTTCGTGTTGTTGAGCGAAACAGTGAACGTGGACGGATTGAGCGAGAGACCGGGGATACCGCTGATGCTCGCGGTGGCGGTGAACTGGGCGGCAACGCCGGCGGTGGTGATAAGGAGCGCGCCGGAACCGTTGGTGACGTTGACGTAGGTGCGGGTGCCGTCGCCGAGCGAGGTGGAGAAGTTCGCGACGGCGACCTTAACGATCGAGGCACCGGTCGTGGAGAAGCCCTTGCTGAAGGAGAAGTCGCCGGCAACGCGGACGAGACCGAGGAGGTCGGCCTGCATGCCGATCGCGGAGAAGGCAACAAACGGAGCAGCGCGAGTGCCTGCGGCGGCGTGGAGCGTGGCGCTGACACCGTCAACCGTGAGCGTGCGGGGCGTGGAGGCGTAGTTGACGCCGGTGGTGTTGTATTGAACGCGGACGGACTGGGCGGAGACGTTGGCGAAACCGGCGCCGCTGAGGCTGAAGGTGCCGGAGGCATCCACTGCGAACGTGCGATCGGCGCGAACGAGCAGCGCGAGCGTTCCAGCGGAGAGAGCGACGTTAAAGTCCCCGAGGGTGAGCGCGGCGGTGACTTGGGTGGCAACGATGACGATCTCGTCGCCGATCTTCTTGAACTTGAAGTTACCGCCGAAGGTAACGAAGTCGCCGATCGAGAAGTTCAGGATACCGGAGAGACCGAAGAAATTGGTCAAACCAGGCAGGCTGAAATCCAGGTTCAGATTGAGGCTCGGGAGGCTGAAGTCGAAGGTCGGGAACGACAGCGACGGCAGGCTGATCGACGGCAGCGAAATGGTCGGCAGGTTGAAGCTCGGCAGGAAGGCGCCGAAGTCAGGCAGCGAGAGGCTCGGCAGTGAGAAGTTCGGGAGGTTGATCGCCGGCAGGTTGAACGAGGCCAGATCGAAGGTCGGCAGCGTGATGCCAGGCAGCGAGATCGTGGGCAGCGAGAAGTTGGGCAAGCCGATCGAGGGCAGGCCGGGCAGGTTCAGGTCGATGTAAGGGAACAGACCGAAGCTGACGCTGATGCTCGGGATATTCAGCGTGAACGGAACGACGAACAGATTGAAGTTAAAGCTGAAGTTGAGCGGGACGAAGCTCAGGTTACCCACCAGCGGGGTGACGCCGTCAGCCTCGGTGAGCGCGATGCCACCGATCTTGAAGCCGCCGGCCGCAGAGGTCTTGCCGCCGATGCTTGCGACGACGAACGCGCCGGTGATGCCGCTCAGCGTAAGCTTTGCACCGCCAGGAGCAGAGCCAACGGTGATCGAGGTGGAGGTGTCGATGACCGAGATGAGGAACGCACCGGTGGTCACACCGAGAGCGGTGATCTCGACCTTGGTGATGCCGAAGCGACCGTTGAGCTGGAAGGCGACCGGGCCGGCGGAGAGCGTGATCGCGAGGTCGGCCGAGATGGCGAAGAAGTTGCGATGCTGCGCAGCGGTGTAGTCGAAGTAGTAGTAACCGATGGTGGACTTGATGCCGACGCCGGTGGTGTTGAGGCCGATGACGGCGTTCGAGGCGGAGATATCGACGCCGGGGATCGCGGAGCCGTCGGCCTGCGTGATCGCGATGGCACCGATGCGGAGGAAGCCGACCACACCATCGTTGCGGATGAGGAACACGCCGCGGATACCGGCGGCCGTCACGCGGGCGCCAGCCGAAGCAGTGCCGGCGAGGATGCTCGTGGCGGCGTCCTGGATGGTGACTTGGAGGACCGAGTTCGGGATCGAGTTGATCGTGGTGACGGTGCGCTCGATCGAGAAGCCGCCGACGAGTGCAACCGCGCCAATTGGCGTGGTGAGGTTGAAGGTCAGGTAGCCACCGATCGCGAAGAACTGGTGCTGCGATGCGGCGGTGAAGGCGAAGCTGCGGACATCCGAGGTGGCGCTGATCGCACGACCGGTGTTGTTGAACTGGAGGAAGCCCGTCGTAACCGACACGGTGACTCCGGTGACGCCCGTGAGGCTGATGCCGCCGATGGTGAAGTCACCGGCAAGACCATCGGTATTGACAACCAGGATACCGGAGAGACCGGTGAGGCTGAGAGTGACTCCCGTCGCGGTGATGCTCGTGGAGACGTTGCTCGCGGTGATGAGGATGAGCGGCGTGGAGGTGCCGTTAACCGTGAGGATCGAGCGCTGGAAGGAGAACGTTCCGGTGAGCGTGACGGCAACCGAGCCGACCGAGACGCCGATGCCGACCGTTCCGCTGATCGCCATGAAGTCGCGCTTGTCGGCGCCGGTGAAGGCAAAGGTCGTGGAGCCCACCGTGGCGGAAGCGTCGGCGCCCGTGGTGTTGATATCGAAGGTCAGCGCGGAGACATTGAGCGTGACACCGGTGATGCCCGTGAGAGCAATGCCACCGACCGTGAGGCGGCCGGCCAAACCGGCAGACGTGAGGAGCAGCGCGCCATTGATACCAGTCACGGCGAGGGTGACTCCGGAGGCGGTGATGCTGGTGGCGCCAGAGGTGACGCTGAGCTTGATGACGGGCGTTCCGTTGACGCCGTTAACGCGCGTGGTGCTGCGTTCGAAAGTGAAGGTGCCGCTGAGAGCGGCGGCGAAACCGGAGACTTGGAAGCCGATGTTTGCAGTGCCGGTGACCGCGAAGAAGTCGCGTTTGCTGGCGCCCGTGAAGGAGAAGCTGGTGGAACCGAGGTTGGCGATGATGTCGGCGCCCGTAGTGTTGAAATCGAGTTTTACCGCGGAGAGGTCGAGCGTGAGACCGGTGACTCCGGTGAGCGCTGCCGAGCCAACGGTGATGCTGCCGGCGAGACCGACGGAGCGGACGACGATGGCGCCCGTGATGCCGGTGAAGCTGAGCGTGACTCCGGTGCCCGGAGGTCCGGTCGAGAGAACGGTGCCGGCGTCAATGGCTTCCAAGATAAGGAAGGTTTCAGTGACGGTGCCCGTGGTGACCGAGATCTTGGTGAAGGCGAAGGTGCCGAAGAGCGAGGCGTTGACCGAGGCGGTGCCGAGGACGACGGAGAGCGTGGTGCGGACGGCGAGGAAGTTGTGCTCGGATTCGCCAGAGAAGATAAGATCGCCGCCCGGGAGGGAAACATTGAGGTCGGCGCCCGTGGTGTTGATCGCGACAGCGGTGTTGGTGGCGACGATCTCGACGCCCGTGACGCCGGTGAGAGAAACCAGGCCAACGGAGAGAACAGCCGCAACGCCGCTCGGGCCGGTGAAGAGCGCGCCATTGATGTCACGGAGGGCGAGTTTGACGGTGCCATCAACGAAGTCGGCGCTCGCGCTGGAAACAGAGATCAGGAGCGTGGCGACCGAAATGCCGTTGGAGACGACCGTCTGTGAGGTGATACCAACCGTGCCGACGAGGCTGAGCGAGGTCGCGCCAACGGTGAGGCCCACCGTCATCGTGCCGGAGACGGAAAGGAAGTTGAATTTGTCGGCTGCAGTGTAGGCGAAGGAGACGCCATTGACGGTCGCGGAGGCGGCAGCACCGGTGGTGTTGAAGCCGAGCGTGACGTTGTTGGCGGCGAGCGTGATGCCAGGAATGTCGAGGTAAGGATCGGCGAGCTGCGGATCCATCGCGCCATAGACGCGGATGGAGCTGACAGACAGCGTGCCGGCAGTGCCCGCGGGCGTGATGAGGAACGCTCCATTGATGCCCGCGAGGAGCAGGTTCGGACCGGTTTCGCCCGTGAAGATCGAGAAGGTGCCGCCAGAGAGGCCAAGGGCGAAGACCGTGGCGTTGACGCCATTGAACGGAAGCGTGCTGAGCTGGATCGTGGCGGTGCCGGAGAGCGTGCCAGTGATGCCGCCGAGCGTGATGCCGAACTGGGCGGTGGTGCGCAGGCGCTTGAAGTCGCGGAGTTCAGGCGTGCTGTAGTTGAGCGTGACCTGCTCGGAGTAGGTGCCACCGGTCATCTGGGTGCTCGCGGTGTCGTCCATATCCTTCGCGAAGCTGAACATCGTGTCGGTGAGCGTCTCGGTCACCGTGTAGGTGCCGTTGAGGGCGCCGTTGCCGGTGATGGTGATCTGCGAGCCCACGGTCAGCGCATGCGAGGTGCTGGTGAAGACGGTGACAACATCATCGGTGACGCTGTAGCTGAAGAACGCGGCCGTGGCGGAGGTAAGCGTCTCGGAGAAACTCCGATTGGTGGTGTTGAATTCGAACACCGTGTCGGTGGCGCCGAGCGTGATACCCGGGACGCCAGTGAGCGCGATACCGCCAACACGGAGACGACCGATCTGACCGACGGTGCCGTCGGTGCCGGTGAGCAGGAAGCCATTGACGCCAGTGACCACCAGCAGTGCCGATCCTGCACGGAGCTCGAGCTGGCCGTTCGACACGGTGGCACGGCGATAAGTGTAGATGCCGAAGCTTTCCGTGACGGTGGAGTAAGTGAAGTCGCCGGTGAGGGTCAGCGCGTCACTGATGCCGATGCGCAAGCCTTGGACGCTGACAGAGGTGCCATTGGTGGAGACGCTGACGGTGAGCGTGCGGCTGCCGATGGTGATCGATTTACCGACGGAGTCTTCCTCAACGTTGTTGGCGAGGACGGTGACACGACCGGAGACGCCAGCGGAGCCGCCCACCGAGACAGCCGCATCGGCCGAGGCTTGTAGCGTGTAGAGACCGCTGCCGTAGGTCACCAAGATGAACTCACCGTTGCTGAGCGTCGCAGAGTCAGAGGTGATCGAGCCAGTGACGCCCGTGGCGCCGAGGACGAGAACCGGCGTGGTGGCGGTGGGGTCGTAGATGACGGCGACGCCCACGGCATTCAGCGTAACGAAGCCGCCGACCGAGATAGTCGTGGCACCGAAGTTGAGCGTGAAGCGGCCAGTGCCGAGATCGTAACCACCAGTGAAGGAAGCGACCCCGATCGTGAGCGCGGAACCGAGGGCGAAATCGATATCACCGGAACTCAGACCGAGCTGACCGGTGAGCGTGCCGCCGGTGATGTAGTTGACGTTGGTGAGCGAGACCGTCGGCGCCTCGATCGTAAGGAGTGAACCCAAGGAGACGTCGCCGATTGAGCCGCTGGCGCTATCGATCGAGAAGCCGTTCTTGCGAATGCGCAGGCCCTGGATCTTGGCGTTGACGTTGTTGAGCGGGATCAGGGCGACATCGATCTCGTTAACGTAAAGCAGTTCCTGGGTCGCGGAACCCTCGGGGTTGTAGATGAACGAGGCACCGTTCAGCGTGGCGGTGAGGAAGCCGGGGATGGACAACGAGGCGCGGTCGATGGTGAGAGCGAAGACGCGGGTCGCGAAGTTGTAATTGCCGGTGAGGGCGAAGGTATCGCCATTGGAGTCCGAGAGCGAAGCGGTGAGCACAGAACCCAAGGCGATCGAGCCGCCGCCGGCGGTGAGCGCGAGCGTGCCGGTCAAGGTGGGCGTGGCGCCGTGCGTGTAATTGAAGTTGTTCAGCGTGGCGCTTAGCGAAGAGACCGTCAGCACACCGGCGATGTTCACCGAAAGGTTGGACAAGGTGGCGGTGCCAATGGAGAAGCCGGAACGACGGATCGCGATGTTGCTCGCGTTGACTTGGACGCCTTCGAGAACGAGCAGCGAGATCGTCGCGCTGGAAATGGTGGCGAGGATGTCAGGCGCGTTCGGATCGATGACAATATTGGTGGCCGAGAGACGCAGCGCATTGGCGACGGTGATTTCGAGACCGCCCACGGTAAGCGTGAGGCCACCGAGCGCGGCGGGCGATGCGAGGTCGAAGGCGGCCGTGATGTTGACGGCGGTGGTCGTGATGACAGACGAACCGGGGAACAGGCCAAGGGAGGCAACGCGGAGGTTGACGTTGCCGCTGATCTGCGTGGTCGCGGAGCGGTCGAGGCGGAAGTTGATCACTTCGAGCTGCAGGCCCGAGAAGCTGATGAAGTTGCCAATCGTGACCGGACCGGCGGCATTGAGCGTAAGGGAGTCGATCGAGAAGCCGGTGCGGCGGAGCACGAAGTTGGTGATCGTGCCGGTGAGCGCGCCGAAGACCGGTGAGGTAACGGTGACGCTCGGGAGGGTCGCCATGATGGCGAGGCCCGGGGTGATCGTGAACGGTGCGAACTCGAGGCGGAGGGCCTCACCGACGCTGAGGCGAAGGCCGGTGACGTTGATCTTGAGGCTCGCGGCGGCCGACAAGTCATAGAATGCGGTGAGGCTCGTCAGCGACGTGTCGAGGAACGTGAAGCTCGGGAAGAGACGGGCTCCCTCGAGGCGAACGGTGATCGTGCCGAGGACCACCGGCGTGGCGCCGTAGGTGTAGCTGAAGTTGGAGAGCGTCAGGCCCAGGCCGGTGAAGCTGAAGATGGAGCCGAACGCGTCACCGAAGGCAGCGGAGCCAGCGACGTTGAGGTTGACGCTATCGATGGAGAAGCCGGTGGTGCGGAGGACAAAGTTATTGAGGGTGACCGTGGGCAGCGCAGGGAATTGCGGGAAGGTCATGCTCATGCTGGCGAGGGTCGCGAGAATGGGCTTGCCGGGCGTGAGGTTGAAGTTGGTGGCGGAGAGCTTGAAGGCCTCGCCGAAGCCCAAGTCGAGCGTGTCGAAGTGGAGCGAGAACGAACCGGAGGCGGTCAGGCTGCTGAAGTCGAAGTTCGCAGCGAGGCCGGTGAAGCTGGTGGTGAAGAAGTTGCCGTTCGGGAACAGGCTGAACTGACCGATGGTGAGGCTGACCGAGCCGAGAACCTGGCCGAGCTGGCGGTTGATCGAGAAGCCGGTAACCTTGAGATTGACGCCGCCGATGGTGGCAAAGCCGCCGAGATCAATCGGGCCTGCGATGGTGAGATCGATGTTCGGGATCTCGATGAGGTTCTTACCGAGCGTGAAGATCGGGATGATGCCCTTCAGGTCGGGGATGCTCGGGACGCGGAAGCCGATGTTGTTAAACACGGCCATCACATCGAGACCTGGCGAGAAGTCGAAGGTGGGCAGGTCGATCGCAAGGAGATCACCGATACGGAAGGTGAAGGCAGGGATGCGGAACTTAAGCAGGTTCGGGAAGCTCAGATCGTAGAGACCGAGAACGTCGCCGATTTCGACACGGAACGCAGGCAGATCAGGGAACAGAACCAAGCCGCGGGCGTTGAGATCGATGTTGCCCGCGATGACCGTCGTGGCACCGACGGTGACGTTGAGGTTAGTGACGGTGACGCTGAGGCTGTCGATCTTGACCAGCGAACCGAAGACGTCGTTGAACGCGGCGAGCGCGGAGGTCGGGGTGTTGAGCGTGAAGCTGCCGAGTGAGAAGCCGTCCTTACGGATCTGGATGTTAGTGATCTGAATGGTCTCGAGGCCTTGGAATTGCGCGGCACCGAGGGTGGCCGAAGCGATGGTCGCGATGACCGCGGAAACGCCGGTGGCACCGGGGTTGATGGCAACGTTGGTCGCGGTGAGGCGGATCGCAGAGGCGATGGTGAGCTCGAAGGAAGCGACGTTGAGCGTCCAGCGACCGGTGCCGAAGTCGAAGGTGGTGACGATACCGGTGGCCTTGGTCTGGAGGAAACCGCCAGCCGGGAAGAGGCTCAGGCCGGAGGCAGTGGCGGACAACGTGCCCGTGACGACCGTGGACGTTCCGTAGGTGACGTTCAGATTGGCGACGTTGATCGCGAAGCCGGAGAGCGTGAGGAAGGAACCGATGGAAACGTTGCCGCCAGACGGTGCGAGGTGGCCGGAACCAAGTGAGAAGCCGTTACGACGGATGATAATGCCGTTGAGCGTGGCGGTTCCGAGACCGGAGAAGAGCGACGAGGTGAAGGTCGCAGTGCTGATGGTGGCGAGAACCTGCGAGGCCGAGACGTTGGTTGGATCGTAGACGGCGGCCACGTTGGTGGCGGTGACCGTGAGCGCATCGCCTACGCGGAGCTCGAAGTGATCGAGGTTGAGCGTGAAGGCCTTGGTCGCGAGGGTCAGGGTGCCCTTGACACCCACGGTGTCGGCATCGGAGCCGTCGGAAACGCTCACGCCGTAAGACTGGCCAGGGAAGAGCGATGCGGAGGTAGCCGAGAAAGTGAAGCCGGTGGCGTCACGAGTGAACAGGATCTCACCGAGGAGACGGATAACGCCGCCCAGCTCGATGGTGGCGTTGGTAGCGAGAATCTGGGCAAAGGCCACGCCACCGGAGGCGACTTCGGAGTCCGTGAAGTTGATCGCGACCTGCTCGCCATCGAGCGTGAACACCTCGTTGTAGGCGGAGCCGGATTCGTTGAGGCGGATGGTCAAGGTGGCATCAAGCGTGACGCCGGAGATACCGATCACCCGGACGCGGCCCTTAACAAAACCGACTTCAGTGGTGCCGTTGGTGCGGATGAAGACGGCTGAGCCATTGGTGAGTTCGAAACCAACGGTGCCGTCACCATTACCGATGAATACGCGGACGTTGTTACCGACGATCACCTGAGTGGCGATGCCATCGATCAGCGCGGTCTTGAAGCTGAAGTCGCCGGAGATGGTAACGCCAGGGAGAACGATCGAGAGGTTGTTAACGACGATGCGGGTGTAAACACCGGCCTCGAGGTTGATTGAACCGAATGGACCGGAAGCGGTGACGGCGGCACCGGTATTGTTGATTTCGAGACCGAGTTCAGCACCGGCCGAGAAGGAACCGAAGCCGGCGTCGGCCTGGAACGCCAACGTGCCGGCGGTGCCAGCGGAGGTGATGACGAAGAGACCGCGAGCATTGTTGATCGCAACGCCGGCACCGCCACCGGAACCTTCACCCGTGAAGGCGGCGATGTTAATGTCGGCGAGGGAGATGATCGTGACCTTGGCGCCAGCGGTGTTCGTGGACTGCTCGAAGGCGACGCGACCGGTCATGGAGATACCGGCGATAGTCAGGCTGATCGGATCAGCGGTCACGCGAACGAACTTGCCGGCAGGCAGGTCGAGCGTGGAGGAGATGCCACCGATGGTCACGGTCTCAGCAACCGCGTCGGCGAGCGTGTTGTATTCCAGCGTGAAGGTGGAGGGCGCCATCGAAACACCCGGGACATTGGCGAGTGTAGCGGTGACGGTGATACGGCCGGCGGAACCAGTGCCATTGACCAGCATCACGCCGCTACCAGCGGAGAGCGTCAGGTAGGTCGTGGTGCCGTCACCCAAGGTTGCACCGAAGTTGGCGACAGCAACGCGGACCAACGCCGTGCCATTGGCCGAGGTCGTGCGAGCGAAGGCAAAGTCACCCGTGATGCCGATCAGGCCGGCGAGCTGCGCGGTCACGCCCAGAGCGGAGAAAGCGTAGAACGGAGAAGCGGACGTGCCGGCGTCAACGGCGAGCGACTGCGTGAGACCCGCGAGCGTGATGCTTTCGGAGATGGCAGCGCCCGTGGTGTTGTAAGCGACGGTCATCGAGTTGGCCGTCGCGCTGGCAAAGCCACCACCGGAGAGAACCAGCGTGGACGCGGTCGCGTTGAGGGCGATCGTGCCGTTATTCTTAAGGCGGAGCGCGAACGAGCCACCCGAGAAACCGGCAGTGAACGCGCCGAGAGTCAGGCTCGCGGCGAGGTTGGTG
>JBEVND010000481.1:0-8030 GCA_040508285.1 Rariglobus sp.
ATACGATAGGGCGGGGTAACCGGGCGGCGGCTTCAAAGGACTCGGGGCTGTTCTCGCGGATGGCGGCAAGGCGGGCTGTGATGAGCTTGACCGGTGTGACGCGACCGGCGGTGCGCAGTGCATCATGGTAGGCGAGAATCGCCTGCGGGAGTTGCCCGGCCTCGTCGAGGCGACGCGCGGAAACATAAGCGGTGCAGCTTCCTAGTTCTCGGGCGGTCCAAGCCGGCGCGGTTGTTCCGGGGAAAAACGCGCGATAAAATTCCAGCGTGCGCAGGGCATATTCCCAGTTCTCGGCAGCGGCCGCAGCTTGGGTGACGCGCTGGATATAGGCGTCCGTCGGCTCGCCGCTCTCTGGAGTGATCCCTGAATCTTTGAATACCATGCGGAGGCTCTCGTCACGTAGTTGGGAGTGCAGCCTTCGGAAGGCGGACGTCACGTTTTCTGGGTAGGGCACTCCATATTGAGATGAGAGGGGCGAGGTGCCAAAGAGGCCGATGCTGACCTGCCCGGAGGATAGGGATTTTCGATCCGTAACTAAATTCTGAATACGTCGCTTGATGTCGTCTGCCAGTGCGTCTGATTGGTTTTCGCCAGGACGGTTATTCGGCTCGGCCGCTATTTTTTCCAGGTCGTCCAACGAGGCCGTTTCAAGACGGGCAACGAGCTCATCGAGTTGAGAGCGCGACGGGGAGGAAGCTGAAACGGGCGCGCTTGTGCTCGGCGCTCTGACCGGGATGGGTGTTTGCACCGGCAGCGCGAGGACTCTTGAGCGCACAAACAGGGACGGGTCGACGGATTGCTTGAGATTGCTCAGCACCGCCGTGGTTCGGTTGAGATCGCCGGATTGACGGGCGTCGAGATAGTCCTGCCACTGCTTAACGAATTGGAAGAGGCGGCTGGCGCGCTCGAGAGCTACGGGATCGGCGTCACGAACGTGGGTGTCGGAGGGACGTTGATACGCGGAGAGGGCGGTCAGTGATTCATCGAGATCGGCTGGCGTTCTTGCAGCGAGGCAGGCCTGGCTCGCTTTAACGAGCACGGCTTCAACTTGCGTGCGAAAGAGGGCTTTTCTGGCATCACGTTCGGCATCGAGAGTGGCGAGCAACGCTTCACCTGCATCGGTCACGCGAGCCGAGGTAAAGAGATAGGGAAGCGTGCGAACCGTTTCGCTGACCCTTTCGATCGAAGGCGTAGATGCTGGTTGTTCGAGGCGATCGACGAGGGAGTTGATTCTGCGGACCAGTTCTTCTTTTGAGGCTTGGTCCTGCGCCTGCTGGCTGAAGGCGTTTTTGGCGATTTCTTCGCGGATGATTTTGACCAAGTCCTTCAGTTGGTCGTCGGCGGATGGCGCGGCGTGCGCCTGGCCGAGGCAGATCGCGCTGATCAGTAGTCGGGTAAAGAAGCGCATGACGGGAGGGCGACGTGGCTTCGTTTACGGAGTCTTGGTCGCGGGCGCGACTGGCGTCATCGGTCCGGTGGGAGCCGATTCCCGCAGCGCGCCGCGAGGGATTGAGGGGCCGCTGCCCGGGGGCGTGTTGGTTTGCATGCCGGGAGGGAATTCACGAAGCGCGCGAGGATTGGCGGCGGTGTCGATGAACGGGTCATTGGCAAGATTCGCGAAAGCGTCGGGCTGGGTCTTTTTGATTTCGGCGAGACGGGTGGCGATCGCTTGAACGGGGACATAGCGGCCGGTGCTTCTGAGCGCGCGTTGGTAGCTGGCGATGGCGGCGGGAAACTGTCCGGCAGCGTCGAGGTTGCGGGCGGCGATGTAGGCGTTGCACGCTTCGATGTCGCTGGTGAGCCAGGCCGGGACACGGCTGTTGTTGAACGTAGTGCGGTAGAGATCCAGAGCGTCGCGGACTTGAAGCCAGTTGTCTTCGGAGGCGAATTTCCCGATGAGGCGGAGAATGTAAGCATCGACGGTTTCATCCGCGACGGGGACCGGCAGGGTGGCACCGCGGAAGGTTGTCTGGACGACGATGAACTGGGTGTCGCGACGGAAAGCGGTCGCGGCAGCTTGGGTTCCGGGAGTGTAGAGCGGGTCGGAAACTGCGAACAGGCGTGCGTTGCTTCCCGTTTCGGAAGAAGCCAGCGAGACGCGCAGTCCGGCGAGCGATTGCTGGCGGTCGTCAACGAGATTGGTCAGGACTTGGAGAGACGCGGACGATCCGGTGTAGACATTGGGTTGGGTGCGATTGCGGACGGTGAGGGCGCGGACAATCGCTACGAAATCCTCCAATGTTTTGGCCTTTTCGAGTTGAGGAATCACCGAGGCAAAGAGAGCTGCACTGGCTTCGGCGGCTGCGTTGGCAGTGGGGGTGTTCTCATTGGATCCCGCGGGCGTTTTGACGATGGCGGACTTCAGTTCGAGAAGGCGCGAGCGCGGCATGATGGCCGCATCAAGAATACCGGTGAGATCCTGCAGATGAGCAGCTGCCTGCGAATTTTTATCCTGACGGAGCGCATCCAGATAATCCTGCCAAACGGTAAGGAAGCGATAGGCGTTGGCCCCTCGTTGGTAGTTTTCGGGATCTTCGTTGCGACGATCATAGCCGGAGTTGCGCCCATAAGGAGCGAGGGTGGCGATCATCGCGTCGAGATCGGCCGGCGTTTTGGCGGCGAGGCAAGTTTCACCGACTTTTTTGAGCAGAGCGTCCATCTCGGTGCGCGCTCGCGTGACGCGGTCTTCGCGATCGGTTTTGAGTGCGGCGATCAGTGATTGTCCGGCCTTGGCGACTTCCGGATCGTTCTGGGTGAGCACGACCACCGAGTTGATGATTCGCTCGGTCTCTTGGGTGTTCGCGGAACCAGGTTTGGACAAGGCCTGGGAAAGATTTGCCAGAATGTAGGCGGGGTTTTCGTAACGACGTTCGCCGGTGAGATTAGGTGACTTCGCCAAGGCCGCGGTGGCAGCGGTTTGAAAGGCTTTCATCCGGCTCTCCAAAGCGTCGGAGGCCGAGGCGAACGTAACCAGTGAAAGAGCAAACAGGGACGCGACAATGCTACGGTTCATAAGGGGTTTACGCAGTTAGGCGGCAACCCTTGCGGTGCGTCGAGTCTATACCGGTCGGTCTTTTTGAGAGCCGGCCGGAGACGGCCGTCAGGCGCGGACCTGGCCGGTGCCGTCGATCACGTATTTGTAGGAGCAGAGCTCGTTCAAACCCATCGGGCCGCGGGCGTGTAGGCGGTCGGTGCTGATGCCGATCTCGGCACCGAAGCCGAACTCGAAACCGTCGTTGAAGCGCGTGCTGGCGTTCCACGCGACGACGGCACTGTCCACCGACAATTGGAAACGCGCAGCGGCATCCGCGTCGGCGGTGATGATTGCTTCGGTGTGGCCCGAGCTGTCGCGGTTGATTGTGGAAACCGCTTCATCGAGTGAGCCGACGACGCGCACGGCGAGGATCAGGTCGAGGAATTCGGCCGTGTAGTCGGCGGCTGTGGCGGCCTGAACGCTCGCGAGCGGGCGGCCTGCGTCGGAATTTTGCAGGATCGCGAGCGAGGCGGGGTCGCAGCGGAGTTGGACGCCTTTGGCGGTGAGCGCGGAGGCGAGGCGGGGAAGGGCTTCGCGGGCGATGTCGGTGTGGACGAGGAGTTGCTCGGCGGTGTTGCAGACGCCGGGGCGCTGGGTCTTGGCGTTGATGAGGATGTTTTCCGCCATCGCGAGGTCGGCGGCTTTGTCGACGTAGACGAAGCACACGCCCGTGTAGTGTTTAATGACGGGGATAGTGCTGTTTTGCGCAACGAAGCGGATAAGGCTCTCGCCGCCGCGGGGGATGATGCAGTGGACGAGCGTGTCGAGCTTGAGGAGGGTGTTGAGCGCGGCGCGGTCGGTCGTGGGAATCAGTTGAACGGCGTCGGCGGGCAGGCCGGTTTCGGCGAGCGCCTGGGTGAGGAGCGCGGCGAAGGCGGTGTTCGTATTGAAAATTTCCTTACCGCCGCGAAGGATGGCGGCGTTGCCGGATTTGAGGCAGAGGATGGCGCAGTCGATGGTCACGTTGGGACGCGCTTCGTAGATGATGCCGATGACGCCGATGGGCACGCGGCGTTTGCGGATGACGATGCCATTGGGGCGCGTCCATTCTTCGAGCGTAGCGCCGACGGGATCGGGGAGCGCGGCGACTTGGCGAACGGATTCGGCGAGGTGGGCGAGCTTGGCGTCGTTGAGCGTGAGGCGCTCGATCTCGTGTTTGGCGAGGCCGTTGGCTGCGGCGGCGGCGAGGTCCTTGGCGTTGGCGGCGAGGAGCTCGGCTGAGGCGGCGGGGAGCAACTCGGCAAGACGCAGGAGCGCGGCGTTTTTACGATCGGTCGGGGTCGTGGCGAGCACGAGAGACGCGGCGCGGGCGCGTTGGGCGATCGAGGTGACGAGTTGGGCGAGATCGGCGGACATGGCGGAAAGGCCCAATGACGAATGACCAGTGGCTAATGGCAAGCCTCGGAGGCGGTTTGCAAGTGCTGCGCGGTCAATAAAAAGCCCCGCGTCCAAGAAGGAACGCGAGGCGCAAGGAGGAAGCGGGGGATCGTGAGCGATCAGCGGCGGCGGCGCAGGGACGCGGCACCGAGCGCAAGAAGTCCGAGGAGCGCGGCGGCGGACGCCGGTTCGGGAACGGGGGTGTAGGCGAAGTTGAGGTAACCGGGGTTGCCGATGTCGCCTTCAGTTGAGGAGATATTTTGGAACCCGGGGGTATCGATGGCGGTGGAGAGGAACCAGCCTGCGAAGTTTTTCTGCCCCACGTTAGCTAACGTGGTCACCGCGCTGACTCCAAGGGCCTGAGGCAGGCCGGGGGCAGCTGCGTGGTTAAAGACGAGTTCATCCATGAGCACACCGCTCGCGTTATAAATACGTATGAAATTGTCGGGAGTTAAAAAGGGGCCGCCTTCAATCTTAACTTCGCTTCCGACACCAGTCCAGATGCCGCGAAACAGCGATTCGCCTTCGTTGGCTAGGATCACCGACTCACCCGGGGCAATCGGGCGGGTGAAGTTTTGAAGGCTCATTCCTTGGGAGAACCCTTTTATCCATAAAGACCATCCGCTGATGTTGACGGATGCCGGACCGAAATTGGTGAGCTCAATGAATTTATTGGCCCCGCGCTGTGCGCCGCCATACATGAACTCGGTGATATAAACCTGCGAATAGACGGAGGTCGCCGATGCGAGCATGGCGGCAAAAAGGAAGAGTCTTTTCATGTGAAACGGGGCAAAATGCAGGTGGCGTTGCCTATGTCGAGAGCGGATGGTGAGGTGAATCCCACACGTGGATACGCGCGAAACGATGGAACGATTTCACACTCAGAGACGTGATTCATTGTGATGTTTCCCTTCGGAGCATAAAACTAGGCCTGCGTTGGGCGCGCTCCGAGAGCAGTGTCGGTTTCCCTAAACGAAAACAAGGTGGCCGATTAGCGTGAGAGCTTTGCGGACTCGGCGTGGAGCGCGGGCCATTGCGAATCGGGGATGGCGGGGCCGAGGTGGCGGACGCATTCGGAACCGAGACGGGAGCCGAGCGCACCGGAGGCGAGAGGCGTCCAACCGCGCAGATAACCGTAGAGGAAACCAGCGGCCCAAGCGTCGCCGGCTCCCGTGGTGTCGATGACTTGGGGGGCGGGGACGGGCTGAATGCGGTGGAGCTCAGTGCCTTTGGCGACCCACGCGCCGTCTTTGCCGATCTTGACGGCGGCGAGTCCGCCGAAGCCGGCGAGGCGTTTGGCGAGGGCGTCGTAGTCTTCGCCGGTGGCGGGGAAGAGCGCTTTGATTTCGTCCTCGTTGGCGAAGACGATATCGATGCCGTGGTGGAGCTGGGCGAGGATCCAGTCGCGGGCGGCGTTGACGACTTCGAACGAAGCGAGGTCGATGCTGATGGTGCAACCGGCGGCGCGGGCGGCGGCGACCACGGCGTTGGCGAGGTCGCGGTTAAAGAGGAGGTAGCCTTCGATGTGGGCGTGGCGGCAACCGTGGAAATCGGCGGCGGAGATTTCGTTCGCGCCGAGGGTCATCGCGGCGGCGAGACAGGTGCGCATGGTGCGCGCGGCGTCGGGCGTGATGAGGGAAACGCAACGGGCGTTGGCGAGGTCGGCGTATTTGAAACGGGATACATCGCCGCCGGCGTGGGCGAAGTGTTTTTTGTAGGCGGCGGCGGTGGTGTCGTTGCCGAGTTTGCCGAGGAACGTGGTGCGGAGGCCGAGGCGTGCGGCGCTGACGGCGGTGTTGCCTGCGGAGCCGCCGGCGACGGTGGCGGGCGCGTGCTCAAGGCGGGAGACGATCGTTTCCATCTCGACTGCATCGACGAGGACCATGCCGCCTTTGGCACCGGTGAGCGTGGTCAGAAACGCGTCGGGGACTTGCGCGAGCAAATCCATGATAGGGGAACCGACGCCGATGAGTTCGAAGGAGGGAACGGGAGCAGACATGAGTGAAAACGAGATAAGAGAACGGGAGATACGGAGCGGAAGTGGCGGAACGGGTGGGGCAGGAAATCGCAGGTGACCGGGGCCGCTACCGTCTTGGCGGCGGCGGGCCGTTGTGGACGATGTTCTTTAACGAGTCAGTCCGGTTAGTTCGAAACGGTGATGCTGGTGGCGAGGAGCGGATCGTCGTCGACCTCTATGATGATCGAGTATTCGCCGGGCTGAGGGAAGGAGAGGTTGCGGATCTCGTTGATGAGATTGATGCGCTGCATCGGGCTCTGGGATTCGAAGGTTTGTTCGATGAGCGGTTGCACGCGCGTGGCGTCCATGCCGAGGGAAACCTTGATCTTGTGCTGGCCGGTGGGGACGTCGCTCAACGTGAGAAACCAAACCATGAACGGGTGCACGACGGGGAACTGACGTCCGCGGATGTTGGAGAACACGCCCAAAATGGTGTGCTTGCCGGTGCCTGGATCGACGTGGACACCATCGCAGGTGAGCCACGCGAGAACTTGGGGTGTTGATTGCATGTTGGTTGTAGAGCGCAGCCTACCTTTGTCGGGACGGGTAGAGCAGGGGGCAAGCGGGTAAATCGCAGGCTTGGCGAATGCGCTGAGTGTGTTTGTGTGCGCACGATGTCGTCGCTCGATTCCTGGCTCCAACCGCTGCGTGCTTATCCGCGCGGGTTCGTGCTGGCGTGTTTCGCGATCACGTTGGGCGCGATCATCTGGACGATTGCAAAAGCCCTCAAATGGTCGGTTTACACGATGGCGATGCTGGTTTTTGCGGCGTTGACGGGCGGATTTGCCCTCTGGCTGTGGGCCTGAGACGGCCGACTGCGCGGCAGGTGACGAACGTGAAACTAGCTTTTGCTTGTCAGGGTTTCGCGGCGCCCCCTATTGATGTCCGATGAAATACATCTTCGTGACAGGCGGAGTGGTCTCCTCGTTGGGCAAAGGCCTGACGGCGGCTGCGCTGGGCGCTCTTTTGGAGCTGCGCGGGCTCACCGTGCGCATCCAGAAGTTTGACCCCTACCTGAACGTCGATCCGGGCACGATGAGCCCCTTCCAACATGGCGAAGTCTATGTGTTGGAAGACGGTGCGGAAACCGACCTCGACCTCGGCCACTACGAGCGTTTCACCAGCGGCAAGCTCTCCAAGCTCAACTCTCTCAGCTCCGGCCAGGTTTACGAGAACGTCATTCAAAAGGAGCGCCGCGGCGTGTACCTCGGCAAGACCGTGCAGGTGATCCCGCACGTCACCAACGAAATCAAGGAGCGCATCTATGCCGGCGGCAAGGATGCGGACGTGCTGATCACCGAGATCGGCGGCACGACCGGCGACATCGAGGGCCTGCCGTTTCTCGAGGCGATGCGTCAGTTCGCGCTCGAGATCGGGCCGCGCGACGTGCTGTTCATCCACGTGACGCTGGTGCCGTTCCTCAAGGCGGCGGGCGAACTCAAGACCAAGCCGACGCAGCAGTCCGTCGCCAAGCTGCGCGAGATCGGCATCCAGCCGCACCTGCTCGTCTGCCGCTGCGAGAAGCCGCTGACCCTCGAGATGCGCGAGAAGCTCTCGATGTTCTGCAATGTCCCGGTGAAGGCGGTGTACGCCGCCGAGGAT
>JBEVND010000484.1:0-5594 GCA_040508285.1 Rariglobus sp.
AAAACCTGGGACCAAGTCTGCGCGTATCCGCTCGGCATTACGGATCACATCGACGGCTTGGACGGCGACAAAGACGTCTTCGGCAAAGTTTACGTCGGCTTCGCCGGCGCCGGTTTCGCCTACGGCACACCTGCGATACGCTGACGCCCAGCCCGCCAGACGACCGCGCCGAAACCCGTTGTTCGAACGAACGTCTGGGAAAATCAAACCGCGCGCATTCTTAGGATAGGCAGAGCGTCCTTGGGCACCCACCGTGCGGGTTTCCGTTACTCCGCGCCCCCGCTTTCTGGCGCGCTTCCCCAAGCGCCTTCGTCATCCCCTTCACCCGTCCCATGCGTTTCCCCTTCCTCGCCCAAACCCTGTTCTTTGGCCTCGTCGCCTTCACCGCCTCGACTTCTGCGACCGCCCAATCGACTTACACGTGGAAACCCGTGCGCGTCGGCGGCGGCGGCGCCACCACAACCATCCAAGCGCACCCGAAGGTGAAGAATCTCTACTTCATCACCACCGACGTCGGCACGCCTTACCGCTGGAATGCCACCACGCAAAGCTGGGAAGGCCTCCTCTATAAAAACGCTCCCGAAGGCTGGGACAACCGCAGCGCCGCTTCCCGTCTCGCCTTCGACCCGAGTGACGCCACCGGCAACACGCTCTACATCACGACCGGCGGCGCGTGGAACATCGATGGCACCATCCTCAAATCCGTCGATCGCGGCAACACGTGGGGCGACTGCAAACTCCTCATCGATGTAAACCCCAACAAGGAACAGGGCGCCGGCCAGCGCATCGCCGTCGACCCGCTCAACAGCAGTGTCGTTTACGTCACCACGCGCATCGGCAAAACACCCGACGCCGCCACCAACGGCACCTTCAGAAGCGACAAAGGCGGCGCGCCCGATTCGTGGACGCGCATCAACACCCTCTGCGGCAGCTTCGTGCAATTCGATCCGTCCAAGGGCGTCGTCGCCGGCGTCACCAAAACCATCTATCTGGGCGACGCCGCCGGCGTTCACCTCAGCACCGATGGCGGCGCGACGTTCACGCTCATGGCCGGCAGCCCTGCCAAAACTCGCAAGGCCGCCCTTCACACCAACGGCACGCTCTACGTCACCGCCGAAACCGGCGTGTTCAAATTGAACGGAACCGAGTGGGCCAACATCACTCCGCCCGCTCCGGGCAACTACTCGGCCGTCGCACTCAATCCCGCCAACGCGGATCAGGTCGTTGTCAGCAGCAGCTCGTTTAATCCGTATCGGTTTATCCACTACCGCAGCAAAGACGGCGGCGCTTCATGGACCGCCATGCCCATCAATCCCGACCTCTCCGAGGCACCTTGGTATGCCACTTCGCTCGGTCAGGCGACCGGTTCGTTTTGCTGGGACCCGTTCAACCCGACGATGGTGTGGTTCACCGATTTCTTCTTCGCTTCCCAGACCACCGACATCTGGGCTTCGCCTTCGGTGACGTGGAAACCCCGCGCCGCCGGCCATGAGGAAACCGTCACCACCGGCACGCTGCTCAGTCCGCCCTCCGGCCCCAATGTCCTTCACTCCAGCATGGCCGATGTCGGCGGCTGGGACCACACGTCGATCACCGTGCCGCCGGCCATCGGTATGATGAAATTCTTCCCGTGGACCCCGAGCACCGAGTGGGGAAATCTCTCCGGCGTCGCCGTTCAGGAAACGAATCCGCTCTTCATCGCCCGCGTCGGTCGCGAAGGTTGGGACGGCCACGGCTACTGCGGCTACTCCGCAGACGGCGGCAAGACCTACGTGAAATGGAAGAGCCCCGCCGACGCCGCCGGCGGACGCATCGCCGTTTCCGCAACCAACGAGACGATGGTCTGGGTTACGCAACAACAGGGCTCCTACCGCTCCACCGACCGCGGCACCACCTGGACGCCGATCACCACGTTGCCCAAAGGCATCATCATCGGCGGCACCAACATCTTCTCGACCGGCCCGCGCTTCCCATTGGCCGCGGACAAAGTCAACGGCTCCAAGTTCTACGTTTACCACTACGGCCGCCTTCACGTGAGCACGGACGGCGGCGAAACGTTTGCCCCCGCCGCGCACCTTCCCGGCAGCTACCCAACCGATAATCTCGTGGTCGAGACGACCCCCGGCAAAGAAGGCCACGTCTGGGTGAGCATCCTGAAACAAGGCCTGTTCTACTCCACCGATTCGGGCGCCACGTTCACCGCCATCCCGCGCGTCAAAAGCGTGGATTTCATGGCGATTGGCAAAGCCTCTCCCGAACCCCCCGGCGTTCCCGCGATCTACATCCTCGGCAAGGTCGGCGACATCAAGAAGAGCCTCTTCCGCTCCCTCGACAACGGCGCCACGTGGACCGACCTCGGCCTGCCCGCCATCGGCAAAACGCCGCTGTCCATGGCCGCGGATCGCCAGGTTTACGGACGCGTATTCTTCGGCACCGCCGGCAACGGCATCCTCTACGGCGAACCCGCGGCGCACTAATCCGCCGCTTGTTACAAAGCCCCATTTCGCCGGGCCGTCCGTGCGCATCGCCCTGCCCGAGACCGATGGCTACGAACTCATCCTCATACTCTCCGTCGCCGGACACCCCGCTTGGAACTCCCGTTACCGCCTGAGCTTGCGACCCGTCACCCGTCGGATCGCAGCCGCAACCCGCGTCATGAACAGCTGAGCGCGGTTGCGGGCTTTACCGTGGCCGCTTCCGCAACGTTTCCCCCTCGTGCCAGTTTCCACGGATGTGCGAGCCGTGGGAATGCTCCGGCAGACCATACGCATGGCGCAGCAAATTCGTGTGCAAGCGGTCCACCGCCGCCGCCCCGATTGCCTCCATGTCTTGAGCGACCGAAGACACTTTGGAAAACGCGGGATGCTCATTGAGACGGTTGGCAAAACACACCACACCCACGTCACGCGGCGCGCTCAGCCCACGTTCGCTCAAAATCTTTGGCAGAAAATGGGGTGCATCGATCACGATGGCATCGGGCTTGTGCGTATCGAACCACCGCCAGAATTCGGCCGAGGAAAACGCTTCGGGCAACAACGGAGGAATCACGCCGGCGGCGCCCTCACCATCGTGACGGTATTGATCACCCAAATACACATCCACAGGGAGATTTCGCATACGCACGCTGCGACGTAGCAGGAACACAAATCCGATGCGCCTGTAGCCGCGCTCCCGCAGTTCGCGTAACGCCACCTGGGTCGCATGATGATGATCAAACACCGCGTGATCAAGTTGCGGGCTCGTCATTGACGGACCTATCGCCACCGCTGCGAAATATTTCCAATTCAGGTCGTCAAGGCTGCCGTCTTCAACCGGCAGCGGGGCAATCAACAACCCCTTGATGCCTCGGTTAAAGAGAACGGAGCTCGCCTGCTTCCGCGTCATCCCGCCTTCGCGTAACCAGAAAGGCACTACATCATATCCGTATTCGAGTCCGCGCTTTTGCGCCCCCGCCAGGAAGTCATTGGTGTAGTCCCAAAACGGATCGTTCTTCACGGGATAATCGGTCACGAAGGCGAGTTGTGCATACGCGGTCGCCGGTCGCACGCGTCGGCGATAGTCTGACAAGGCCGACAACGCCGGATCGGGGCGGTAACCCAGCTTCTTGGCGCATGCCTTTACCGCCTTGCGCGTTTCTTCCGAAACACCGGGCATGCCGCGCAGCGCGACCGAGACACTCATCATCGAAAGACCCAGACGGTAGGCTATATCCCTGATACGAACGTGTTTTTGAGAAGGCATTTATAGACGATTGGTCGCGCAAAGCCGAACGTCCCCCAGCCTGGCCGTTACCTCGCAACGATTCAACCTAACTGTTAAGGTTTTGGCATTCTTGCGACCGGTCTGATTCGGGGGCCTTCTCTAGATACACCCCGTTCAGATCGCCATGTCGCAGACGGGCTCACGACGACAAAGCCCTTTCGCCCCTCCTATGATCAACAAAAAGCACACGCTCCTTCCCCTCGTTGTCGCCACCCTTCTGTGGCCCGCTGTGTCGAATGCCGCGATCTACTCGTTTGATCCCGTGCTGACCCCCGCCACTCCGTCTGGTGGGTCGGGCGCTTGGGATACGGGCAGCGCGATCTGGTCCCTCGGCGGAACCGACGTCGTCTGGGGCAATGATGGCACCCACACCGCGACCTTCGGGGGCACCGCCGGAACCGTGACCATCGGTGGCACCACCATTAACGCCAACGCCCTGAACTTTAACACGACGGGCTACATCGTCACCGGCGGCACGCTGAACCTCTCTGGAGTCACCCCCACGCTCACGAATGCTACGGGAGTTTCGACCACCATCACGAGCACGCTCACTGGCACCACCGGTTTGGCTTTGTCGGGCGCGGGCACACTCACCGTCAACAACGCCGCCAACTCCATTAGCGGCGGCATCACGCTCAACTCCGGAACACTGATCACTAACACCGCCGGTTCACTCGGCGCCAATGTCATCACCCTCAACGGCGGCACGTTTACGCCTCGTGCCAATCTGAGCAACAACCTGCTCGTCACCGCCAACTCAACCATCGACATGGCGTCGACCGGCGCGACGTTTACCGTCGGCACACTGTCCATCGGTGCTCAAACGTTGTCCATCGGCACCGGGAGCAGCGTGAGCAACGGCAACATCAGTTTCGGTGCGACGACACTCACGGGTAACGCTGTAATTAGCAACAGTCGTGCAAATACTAATAACAACCTGACTGGAGCAAACGCCACATTTTCTACCGTTTCCGTGGGTGACAGTGTTGCTACCGGAACGACCACGACCTTCACGCTGACCTCAGCCGGTGCATCGGTTACCCGCACACGCGCCATGTCGGTCACCGGCGCCCTCAGCGACAACGCAACTGATTCGACCAAGAAGCTGGCACTCACCGTCAGCGCGAACGCACTCACGCCTCTCACCGTCACCCTCTCCGGCATCAACACCTACACAGGTGCCACCACCGTTAACAGCAACGCCTCTCTCTTCGTCAACGGCAGCCTCGCTTCGGGCTCCGCTGTCACCGTTAACTCCGGCGGCCTGCTGGGCGGCTCCGGTATCATCAATGGCGCCACCACGCTCGCGGCCGGCTCGAAACTCTCCGCCGGCTCCAACTCCGTCGCCACGCTCACGTTCTCCGGTGGTCTCGACATCGCCGCCGCTGCCAACGACACCGGCGCGTTCGTTTTCACCCTCGGCACGGCGTTCGACAAGATCGTCGCCAGCTCCCTCACGCTCGGCACCAACGTGCTCGGTGCGGCTGACTTCAGCCTCACAAACGGCACCGGTTTTGCCGCCGGCCAGTCCTACACCCTGTTCCAAAATACCAGCGTCACCGGCAGCTTCACCTCCTTCATCGTTTCGAACATCGGTGGCACCGGCATCGACGGCACCATCGCCCTCAGCGGCAACAACGTGGTCCTCACCACCAGCGCCATCCCCGAACCTTCGACCTACGCGCTGCTCTTGGGCGCGAGCGTCGCCCTGCTGGCCGGCACCCGTCGGAGCCGTCGCAGCTGATAGGGCTTCGTTCTTTGTAAATCCCCCATCCGATCAACGCCCGCGCTTTGATCGGATTTTTTATGTCGGCTGAGCGGACCGCAGCGTC
>JBEVND010000489.1:0-4964 GCA_040508285.1 Rariglobus sp.
AAAAACGATCATTGCCGGACGTGCCGGAGTTGACGGTAAGAGCGCCGTTGATGGTCAGGAGATCGGAGTTGGTGCCGGGGCTCGAGGCGAGCGCGCTGATGTCCCAGTTGTAGCGGCCACCACTTTGCCACGTTTGCGCTCCGGTGGTGAGGGTTCCGACGGCGTTGATGCCGGGGGCGAGCGTGCCGGAGACATCGACCGCGCCGGAAATGATACCCGTTCCGGCGAGCGTGCCGCCCGCGTTGACGATGACATTACCCGTGCCGGTGGCGCTTCCCGTGGTGTTGGTCACCATCAACGTGCCGCCATTGATCGTCGTGCCGCCGCGGTAGTCGTGCTGTTTGGGAGTGGTCGTCGTTCCGGGGATGCTCGAGTTGTAGATCGTGTAACTCTGGGTGGCACCGCTCGACAACGTAAACGTGCCCGGGCCTGCCTTCACCAAGCTGATCGCCTCGGTGCCGTTGTCGGTGATCACGCCGGCGAAACTCCCGGAGCGGACGGTGAGTTGTGCGGCCTGGGAACCGGTGTTTATGACGAATCCGTTCGTGCCGATGCTGGTGATCGTGCCGATGGTCGTGTCGTAGCCGTTGAGATTCAGCCTCTGGCTGTAGCCAGTCCAGCCACCCGATCCTCCTCCGAAAGTGAGTGACGCGCCGGTGCCAAATGAATCCAAGGCTTCAGCGGTGGCCGAGGAGGTGTCGTAGAGGAACACGTTGGCGCCACTCAAACCGTCCGTGCTGGTCAAGCTGTGGGTGGCCGAGGCGAGGAGCTGGCTATCGTTATAGAAGCTCTGTTGCCCGCCGATCACGGCGTTGGCCACCGACGCGGAGAGCTGACCCAAGTAAAAACGTTGCGTGCCGCCACTGACTCCGGCCGAGCTATTGGCGAAGAGCGAATCATTTCCGAAATTCCAGTCGCCGCCCGTGATCGGACCTCCCGCTTCTGGATAGTTCGTGTAGTGATCCTGAGCCGAAGCAGCGACCGGCATCAGGCCGAGGAGTCCGGCAAGCCCGGAGGGAAGGAAACGACGGGAGAACTTGAGGGCGTGCGGGAGCAAAGGAAAACGCATGGCGGATGGGGAGATTGGTGCGGCGCGAATTTATTGGACGATGCACTGCGATGTAAATCCTATGCGAAAGACCCATCTCCGCCGCGAATAACCGAGATCGACGAACGACGGGCCCGGCAATCCCCGCTCCTGCATCCGTTGCTCAGAACGGCACGTCTTCGTCCACGGAAGCGCCGGGCTCTTCGGGCAAAGGAGCGCCGTCGTCATCGGCCGGCGCGTCAGCGGCACCACCGCCGACCGACTCGATCTTCCACGCGTTGAGATTCACGAAGTAAGCTTCTTTCCACTCACGCCCGCGGAGATCGAAAAAAACCTTGGCCTTCGCGCCCGGCTTGAGGGCGGCGACGAGGGCGACTTTGTCCTTCACGCACTCGAATTTGATGTCCTGCGGGAACTTGCCCGACTCGATGGTGAGCACGAACTCGCGCTTGTTGAAGCCGCTGCCGAAGGTTTGCTCTTCGAAGACTTTTTTAACGGTGCCGGTGATTTCAAACATGGGCGCCACGATGAACGGGGCGGAGGGAATAGGGCCAGCCACTTTTGCGGTTACTTTCTAGAGGCATGGCTTGCACTGGGGGCGCCTTGGATTGCACCCTGTGAACTCATTCAATCTCCATGGCTGCCAACGAAGATCTCAACATTGACCGCATCGCGAACCTCGCCCGGCTCGCGCTCACGCCCGAGGAAAAGGTCAAATTCAGCGCCCAGCTCGCCGATGTGCTCACCAACATCGAGAAGCTCAAGCAGGTCGACGTGACCGGCGTGGAACCCACCGCGCACGCGTTCCCTGTTTACAACGTCTGGGCCGACGACGTCTCGCGGCCGGGTCTTTCAGTGGAAGACGCGTTGCGCAACGCACCCGAGAAACGCGACAACATGATCGTCGTCCCGAAGGTCGTCGAATGAGCACCGCAGCCATGTCCACCGAACTTTTTAACAAAACCATCGCCGAACTCGCCGGGCTGCTCGAAGCCGGAACGATTACCTCGGTCGAACTCACCGAGGCCGTCATCGCCCGCACGCAGGCCGTCGAGGAGCGCGTCAAGGCGTTCAATTCCTACGACGCCGCCGATGCGCTCGCACAAGCCGCCGCCTCCGACGCGCGCCGCGCTGCCGGCCAGGCACTCGGCCCGCTCGATGGTATTCCGATCGGCATCAAAGACGTGATCGCCGTCACCGGCCAGCCGCTCACCGCGTCGTCGAAGATGCTCGCGAATTTCGTTTCGCCTTACGACGCGACTGTCACGCAGAAGCTCAAGCAAGCCGGCGTGGTGATTTGGGGCCGACTGAATCTCGACGAGTTCGCGATGGGTTCCTCCACGGAGAACTCCGCGTTTCACACCACGCGCAATCCTTACAACCTCGATTGCGTTCCCGGTGGTTCATCCGGCGGCAGTGCGGCGGCGCTCGCGGCCGGAGAGGCGATTGCCACGCTCGGCTCCGACACGGGCGGTTCCATCCGCCAGCCCGCCGCGCTTTGCGGCGTGGTCGGACTCAAGCCGACCTACGGGCTCGTTTCACGCTTTGGTTTGATCGCCTTCGCGTCGTCGCTCGACCAGATCGGACCCTTCACGCGCACCGTTGAAGACGCCGCGATTCTCCTTCAATCCATCGTCGGCCACGACGAACGCGATTCGACCTCCTTCAAGGTGGAGATCCCGGATTATCGCGCTGCGTTGAAAGAGAAAAAGGGTCCGTGGCGCATCGGTATCCCGAAGGAATATTTCGGCGAAGGTCTCGATCCCGAAGTCGCGGCGGCCGTGCAGAAGGCGATCGATTATTACAAGTCGCTCGGCTGCGAAATCAAACCGGTGTCGCTCCCGCACACCGAGTATGGCGTGGGTGTTTACTACATTATCGCGACTGCCGAGTGCTCCTCGAATCTCAGTCGCTATGACGGCATCCGTTACGGCCATCGCTCTACGCAGGCCGACAACGTCGTTGATCTTTATTTCAAATCACGCGCCGAGGGATTTGGCCCCGAGGTGAAGCGCCGCATCATCCTCGGCACCTATGTGCTGAGCAGCGGCTACTACGACGCGTATTACCTGCGCGCGCAAAAGGTCCGCACGTTGATCCGCCAGGACTTCCTCAACGCTTACAAAGAGGTCGACGCGATCATCACTCCAACAACGCCCACGCCCGCTTTCAAACGCGGCGCCAAGGCCGATCCGCTCGCGATGTATCTGTGCGATGTCTACACGATCGGCGTAAATCTCGCCGGCCTTCCCGGTATCAGCGTGCCCTGCGGTTTTTCGTCGGGCGGCTTGCCCATCGGTATGCAGTTGATCGGCCAGCCGTTCAAGGAAGCCGACCTCCTCGCGATCGCGCACGCCTACGATTCCGCCCATGACTGGGCCAAGCGCACTCCGAACCTCTGAGAGCTAAAAAATGAAATACGAAGCCGTCATCGGTCTTGAGGTTCACGTCCAGATCAAGACCCAGTCCAAGATGTTCACTCGCGTGGCTGCCGGTTACGGCCAGCCCGCAAACACGCTCACCGATCCCGTCGTCCTCGCGTTGCCCGGAGTGCTGCCGGTGATGAACAAAGCCGCGCTCGACGCCATCATCAAAGCCGGGCTCCTCCTCGGCTGCGACATCGCGCCCGTCTGTAAGTGGGATCGCAAAAATTACTTCTATCCGGACTCGCCGAAGAACTACCAGATCTCCCAGTTCGACCAGCCGATTTGCCTCAATGGTTCCGTCGAAATCGAGCTGCCGGGCGCCGCTCGCAACATCCAAGGTGAACACAAGACCATCGCGCTCACCCGCATTCACCTCGAGGAAGACGTGGGCAAGTTGAACCACGAAGCCTTCGACTCACTGGTGGATTACAACCGTGCCGGCACGCCGCTGATGGAGATCGTTTCCGAGCCGGTGATCAAATCCGCCGAGGAGGCTTACGCCTATCTGACGTCGCTGCGCGCCACCATGATCTATGGCGGTATCTCCGACTGCGACATGGAGAAGGGCCAGCTGCGTTGCGATGCGAACATCTCCATTCGCCCCGTTGGACAAAAGGAACTCGGCACCAAGGTTGAGCTGAAAAACCTCAACTCGATTTCCTATGTGCGTGACGGCATCGCGCACGAAATCAAACGCCAGATCGCAGTCACTGAAAGCGGCGGCACCATCGTTCAGGAAACGCGCGACTACGACGGCCAAGCCGGCACGTCGCAGTCCCTTCGTTCAAAGGAGATGGCGCATGATTACCGCTATTTCCCGGATCCCGATCTCATGCCGGTGAAAGTAGATGCTGCGTGGAAGGCGCGCATCCAAGCCGAGTGCCCTGAGCTGCCGTTCGCCAAGCAGACGCGCTTCCAAGCCGACTATGCCTTGCCCTACACGTTGACCTCCGTCCTCGTCTGGGACCGCGCGCTGGCCGATTATTTTGAAGAGGCCGCCAAACTTGCGGGCGCCGGTAAGGCTCAGGCCGTGGGCAACTGGATCGTCAACGATCTCCAGCGCGAACTCGGTGCTGCCAAAGTTGAACTCGCCGATTCCAAGATCCGTCCCGCTCACATCGCGGAACTCGTGAAACTCATCGACGCCGGCACGCTGTTGTCGAACGCCGCGAAGGAAGTCTTCATCGACATGGCTGTGACCGGCGAAACGCCGTCCGCGATCGTTGCCAAAAAAGGCCTCGCCGCCGCCCCCACCGACTCTGCTGAACTCGAAGGCTGGTGCCGCGATGCCATTGCCGCCAACGCCAAGTCCGTGGCCGAGTTCAAGGCCGGCAAGGAATCTGCGATCAACGGCCTCAAGGGACCGATCATGAAAGCGTCGAAGGGCAAGGCCAACCCCAAGCTCGTCGACGAAACCCTCCGCCGTCTTTTGGCGGAAGGTTAATCCGTCCAAGCGCGATCTGAGGCGGGCAAAGATAGATCACGCTTTC
>JBEVND010000017.1:0-3215 GCA_040508285.1 Rariglobus sp.
CCGGTGGTGCGTCCACACGCATCCCCTTCCACGCCACCGCGCCCCAGCACGCGGCCAGTGGCCACCCCACCGGTGACTCCGCGCACGCCGGCAGTGCCGCCCACTCAGGCGGCGACTACGAACGCTCCCACGACTCCGACCGCGTCCTCCTCTACGACGCCCACTACGCTGGCGCAGCACCGGCGTGCGTATCCCTTGCCAGCCCAGCCGGGGGCGGTTTCGGCGCGTCCATCCGGCGTGACGACGGCGAGCGGGCCGCGGATCAATGTCGATCATGTGCTCGCGACGGGGCCGTCGGGCGGCGCACCGGGCGCCTTAAACGCGCCGGCCACTTCGGATAACCGCGACGCCCAGGAGGCCTATTTCGGGAATCTCTTGAGTCGCCTGCGCGCCGCGCACGAAAAACCGGCGGGGTTAAGCGATGCGTTGCAGACGCAGGTCGAGTTCGTTCTCCGCTCGAATGGCACGGTGAGCGACGTGCGCATCTTGAAATCTTCCGGTGACGAGGCGTTTGATGCCTCCGTGCTGGCGGCGTTTAAGCGCCTGCGCGATCTGGGGGTGCCACCTGTCGGATCTGATGGAATCAATCGGGTGATTTTCCGCGTGCAGGAGAAGTAAGCCCGGCTGGGTCAGGTTGAGCCAGTGGCAGGGCGAAGTGGGCCACCTTTGGCGCAGCGGGACATGGGCGGGGCCCGGCGTGCCTAGGAGAAGCGCCTGATTGGCAATGGCGCGGCGTATGCGATAGGTTGAGTAATCATGGATTTTAATCGTCTCACCCAAATGTCCCGCCAGGCCGTGACCGACGCGCAAGCCGAGGCACGTCGTCGCAGCCACAACGAGGTGGAAACCTGGCACCTACTTTACGCCCTGCTCGTGCAGGAAAACGGTATCGTGCCCGCGCTCATCGAAAAACTCGGCCTCACCACGAGCGCCCTGCAACTCGCCGCCGAGCGCGAACTCGATCGCCTGCCGAAGGTTTCCGGCAGCGTCGACACGTCGAAAGTTTACGTCACGCAGGCCGTCAACGATGTGCTCACGCGTGCCGAGGCGGAGGCCAAGTCGCTCAAGGATGAATTTGTATCCGTTGAGCACCTCTTCCTCGGTCTCATCGACGTCGCCAAGCCCGACGCGCTTTCGCGATATTTCAAATCGTTCGGCGTCGAACGCGCCAAGACGCTGAAGGCCCTCAAGGACCTGCGCGGCGCGCAACGCGTCACCACCGACAACCCCGAATCCACTTACGCGGCGCTCGAGAAATACGGCATCGACTTGGTCAAACTCGCCGCAAAGGGAAAGATGGATCCCGTGATCGGCCGCGACGACGAGATCCGCCGCACGGTGCGCATCCTCTCGCGCAAAACCAAAAACAACCCCGTGCTCATCGGCGAACCGGGCGTGGGTAAGACCGCGATCGTCGAGGGCCTCGCCCAGCGTATTCTGCGCGGCGACGTTCCCGAGGGGCTTAAGGACAAGACGATCTTCTCCCTCGATATGGGCGCACTTGTCGCCGGCGCGAAATACCGCGGCGAATTCGAGGAGCGCCTCAAGGCCGTGCTGAACGAAGTGAAGCAGGCCGAAGGTCGCATCATTCTCTTTATCGACGAGCTCCACACGATCGTCGGCGCCGGAAAGAGCGAGGGCGCGATGGACGCGGGCAATCTCCTCAAGCCGATGCTCGCGCGCGGCGAGCTCCACTGTATCGGCGCCACTACGCTCGACGAATATCGTCAGCACATCGAGAAGGACGCCGCACTCGAGCGGCGCTTCCAGCCCGTGCTCGTCGAGCCGCCGTCGGTCGAAGATGCGATCTCGATCCTGCGCGGCATTCGCGAACGCTTCGAGTTGCACCACGGCGTGCGTATTCAGGACAACGCACTCGTGGCTGCCGTCACGCTTTCCAATCGCTACATCAGCGACCGTTTCCTGCCCGACAAGGCGATCGATCTCGTGGACGAGGCCTGCGCGATGATTCGCACCGAGATGGACTCCGCGCCGCAGGAGCTCGACGCGCTCCAGCGTCGTGTGCTCCAACTCGAGATCGAGGAAGCCGCTCTCAAACTCGAAAAAGACGAGGCCTCCAAGCACCGCCTCGACACGTTGCGCAAAGAGCTCGGTGACGCCCGCTCCCAAGCCGCCGCGCTCAAGGCCAAGTGGGACAAGGAAAAGGCCTCGGTTGATGCCGTGCGCAAAGTGCGCGAGCAACTCGACGCCGCCCGCATCGAACTCGAAAAAGCCGAGCGCGCCTACGACCTCAACAAGCTTGCCGAGCTCCGGCATGGAAAGATTCCTCAACTTGAAGCCGAGTTGAAGAACTCCGAGACCACCGCTGCGAAAACCGAGCTCTTCAAAGAAGAGGTGTCCGCCGAGGAGATCGCCGAAGTCGTGGCCAAGTGGAGCGGCGTGCCCGTCACCCGACTCATCGAAAGCGAGAAGGAGAAGCTTCTGCGCCTCGGCGATGTGTTGCACGAACGCGTGATCGGTCAGGACGAAGCGGTGACGCTCGCGACCGACGCGATCCTGCGCGCTCGTGCCGGCATCAAGGACCCGCGCCGCCCGGTCGGCTCGTTCCTGTTTCTCGGACCTACGGGCGTGGGTAAAACCGAGCTCGCGAAGACCTTGGCCGAAACGCTCTTCGACAGCGAAGCGGCGATGGTGCGCATCGACATGTCGGAATACATGGAGAAGCACAGTGTGGCCCGTCTGATTGGCGCGCCTCCCGGCTATGTCGGTTACGACGAAGGCGGCCAGCTCACCGAGGCCGTGCGGCGCAAGCCTTACGCGGTCATTCTTTTCGACGAAATCGAGAAGGCGCACCCGGATGTATTCAACGTGTTGCTACAAGTGCTCGATGATGGCCGCGTCACCGATTCACAGGGCCGCACGGTGGATTTCAAGAACACGATCATCATCATGACCTCGAACATCGGCAGTCGTTACCTGCTTGAGGGCGTGACGAATGACACGATTCCAGAAACGGTGCGCGAGTCCGTCATGGCCGACCTGCGCAAGTCGTTCCGCCCCGAGTTCCTAAACCGCATCGATGAGACGATCTTGTTCAAGCCGCTCACGCTTGAGGAAATCACCCGCATCGTGGATCTGCTTTTGGCCGATCTGAACAAGCGTCTGGCCGAACGTCGCGTGACCGTGACGCTCGACAAGACGGCCAAGGCCTGGGTGGGCGAAAAGGGCTACGATCCGGTCTTCGGCGCACGTCC
>JBEVND010000172.1:0-5188 GCA_040508285.1 Rariglobus sp.
ACCGAGACCGTGTGCGGAGTCCTGAAACTAAAAACCCTCAAGCCCAAGAAGGCCTGAGGGTTTGGTAAGGTCAGCGCTTTTTGCGGCGCAACCAGCAGAGGCCCAACACCCCTAGCCCGGCTAAGGCAGAGTCAGCCGCAGGCTCGGGAATCGAAGAGACCGCCCCGGCAGCAATCGCGGTGTTGGCAACGGTCTCATAAGCCCACTCATACAGCGTCATCTCATACGAAGGAGTCGGAACGATTCCAGCCAGAGCATCACGCACAGAAACGCGTGCCCAGCCGTAGTGCGTAAGCGAGGAGCTATCCACGAACGAAAAGCCGATGTAGCCCGAGGAGCCTCCCAAGGTGAACTGGTTTTTTACTCCTCCGCCGGGCTGATAAAGATACTTGATCACGTCGCTGCCAGTGAAGTCCGAGGACTCGATAAGGCTGTCCGACGCAAACTTCGTGGCGAAACTCCCGTATGGAGTCAAAGAAGCCACTCGCCCGGTGTGTTCATCAGACGCCTGAAGTCCATTGGCCCCGGCGGTTAACTTGATTGCACTCGTCGTTCCGTTGTAGCTCGTGCTTTGAAAGCCCAACGTCGGATACAGATAAATCGATTCCTGCGCGTCTTGGCGAAGCACGAAGCTGCTCGATTGAATAACCACCACCGCGGCATTGAGCCCGCTAGTGCCGGCTGCCCCAATGGACGAGGCGATTGCAATGACTCCACAAAGGAAGCGGGTGCGCATATAAATTAGGTGAACAACCAATCGCCTGCACCCAATGCGCTCACAAGCCGAAACCCGCCTGCGACGCTGCTGACTTCACATCAACCTACCCATCAGCAACAAACCGTTATTAAATCCGGCGCGCGTATCAGAAAGACGATACACAAACCGACCGCGTTTACCTCAGGGGCCGTTTCGTTTTGCAGCGCCGCCCTCGCCGCCTTCTGCCTCTAGCTGTCGGCGCGTTGCGGCCATGTTGTCCACGAGATTTGGGTAACGTCGCCCGGCCTTCTTGGCGCGGTCTTTGGCCCACGCGATGTTTTCCGGCGTGAGCTTGGTCTTGGCACCGTCTTTTTTGGGGTCCGACTTTTTCCAAGGAGGCGTGGGCATGATTCCTTAGATTTATTTAGCACCGCGCCGGCCGCAAGTCACCGCGAGGAGTTCGCCTCGTCGGGCGTTTCATCTTAGCGGGTGATCGAGCCTGAGGCGCGTTCCGTTATCCGGGCTCTAAATTTTTCCCTGCGCTCCAAGAGCTTGTTTTCACCGGAAACAAAACCCGCGACCATCATCGCCACGCCGCTCACCACGGGAGACGTGTCGGCGTAGCGCTTTTCCACCGCGCGTGGATCGGTGAAGCGCTCGGGGTTGAGCCGGGCTTCTTCGTAAACCGCACCGGCTTGCGTGAGCACGCGTTCGAGCTCGGCGAGCGCCTCCGCCCCGCGCTCGGTTTTTTCCGTTCCCTGCAACATGGCCAAAACCATGTTGCCCGGCGCGGTCTTCAACGCCTCGTCGACGCGCGACAAATCAATGACTGCGATCTGCCGCGCCGAAAGTTTCAGCCAGGCCGAACGGCCTTTGTAAGTAATCAACGCGGCATCCACGCCCGCATTCACGCTCACCAAACGCACGCCCGCCTGCGCCTGCCCTGGCTCCAGCCAAAACGAACCATCGCCGGTCTCAAAGCCAACGTGCGCGCGCGCGCCTTGGATCATTGCACCCGTCATCCGAAGTCCGGCCATGCCTCCGTCCTCTTGCCCGGGCTTGGCAGGTTCGCCCAAAAGCGTCGTCGCGTCTGCCAGCTGCTTCAACAGGCCGTCGAGATAGACCTTTTTCTCGTGGGCCAAAGCGCCGGCCGAACTCCCTCCTTTCGGAAGTTTCTCGATTCCTTCCGCGATCTTTCGCGCCTCGTCCGGAGTGATCTTTTCAAAGTTCTTTTCCCACCAGCTGTAAGCACGCTGTTCGAGGTGCTGCGCGATTATGTTGAGCACAAACAACTGCTCGCTGCCCAAGTGCCGGCCCAGCGCCATCACATCGAGCATCCGCGCGTTTTGCTCGGTCGGGCTCGGCTCTGCATCGATGGTCTCCAGCATCAACCGGCACATCCGGGCGGCCTTGGTCAACGGCATGACATCGACCGTGCCCGTGGTGTAATCGATGCCCCAATCCACCGAGCCCGCCCGCCGCCCGTCCGCCAGTGACTGGGCCACTTCGCGGCGAACGTCCACCAACTCCGCGGGAAGCGGCAAGCGCTGCCGGATCGTGGCGTCATGTTCGCCCGTGTAACGAGTGATCGCGTCAAAGGCCTTCTGGTAAGGATTACCCGCGGGCAACTTTGCCGCCACGCTTTCGCTTTCCGCCCCGACGCTTCCCGCCAAAAAAATCGTGAAGAACCCGACGAGCATGAGGCGATTCGTTGACGAAATACTCGCGCGCAGCGTCCTGCCGACAAAGCCCGAACGTTCGTAACTCCATGCGCTCTAGGCTGTCGCCCGCCGTCCCCGGATCAACCCCGCTCTCGCGTCTCATTTTCGACGCGATTTCACCTCCCTTGAATCGTAAATTATCGCTCCATCTGCGGGTGCGGATGCGCCTTAGGAAAGCGGCCAGTTATTTCGTGCCACGGTGCTTGCAGCAAGGAGCCGGCGGCGCACTTTCACCCCGCCCCAAATGGACGTGTCGCAAAAACTAGCCATCCTCGCCGACGCGGCCAAATACGACGCATCGTGTGCGAGCAGCGGCACCGCCAAGCGCAACGCCCGTCAGTCCGGTGGCATCGGCTCCACCACCGGCGCAGGCATCTGCCATAGTTATACGCCCGATGGCCGCTGCGTTTCACTGCTCAAGATCCTGCTCACCAACTACTGCGTTTACGACTGCCTGTATTGCGTGAACCGCGTGTCGAGCCAGGTCCAGCGCGCGCGCTTTACCCCAGAGGAAGTCGTGCAACTCACCCTCGATTTCTACCGGCGCAATTACATCGAAGGTCTCTTCCTCAGCTCCGGCATCATTCGCAATGCCGACTACACCATGGAACAGGTCGTCGCGGTCGCCCGCACGTTGCGCGTCGAGCACAAGTTCCAAGGCTACATCCATCTCAAGACCATCCCCGAGGCCAGCCAGGCGCTCATCGACGAAGCCGGTCGTTGGGCCGATCGTATCAGCATCAACATCGAGTTGCCCACGCCCGAAGATCTGGCGCGTCTCGCGCCCGAGAAAAACGGTGAACGCATCGAGGGCGCCATGTCGGCCATTCGCACGCGCATCGACGCCGCGAAGGAGGATCGCAAGGACAGCCCCAAGGCTCCTGCCTTCGCCCCCGGCGGGCAAAGCACGCAGATGATCGTCGGCGCAACCGACACCAACGACACGGCCATCCTCGCGCGCGCCTCGGGGCTCTACCAAAAACAGGGCCTGCGCCGTGTTTATTATTCGGCGTTCAGCCCCATCCCCGATTCCTCCGGCAAACTGCCGCTCATCGCCCCGCCGCTCGTGCGCGAGCATCGCCTTTACCAAGCCGATTGGCTCATGCGTTTCTACGAGTTCGGCGTGGACGAAATCACCACGCAAGCCGCGCCCAATCTCGATCTCGAGATTGATCCCAAACTCGGCTGGGCATTGCGCAACCGCCATCATTTCCCCGTTAACGTGAACACCGCGTCGCGTCACGAATTGCTGCGCGTGCCCGGACTCGGCGTGAAGACCGTGGAAAAAGTCCTCCACGCCCGTCGCTGGCACAAAATCCGTCTGCAGGATTTTGTGCGGCTCAAGGTATCGATAAAAAAACTACTGCCTTTCATCGAGACGATCGATCACCGCCCCGGCCTCCGCGAACTCGAAGACGACAACCTGCGCGCACGCTTCCTCCCTCCGCCGGATCAACTCGAGCTGTTCGCTCCCGGTGCAGTCACCGCTTCGGCCTCGCCCTCGGTCCCGCCACCGCTGCCGGCCGGCATGTTGACCAACGAATTCTGACATCATGCCCGCCGCGGAGATCTGGTTCGACGGCACCTTTGCCGATTGGAAACGCGCCGCGCGCGAGGCCCTCACCGCTGGCATCACGCCCGATGTTGCCCGCTGGATCGATCGCCAGTCGGCACAGGCCGAGTTTTCGCTCGGCGTCGAAGAGCCCGCCGCATTTGCCCTCTCCTCGCCGCCCGCGTCGGCTCCGACGAGCCGTTTCCGCGTGCCGCGAGATTTCGTTTCTCTAGCGGCCGACGTCGCCTGCTTTCGCGACGAAACGCGTTGGGGCTTGCTCTACCGCGTTCTCTGGCGGCTCACGCACAACGAGCCGCACTTGCTCGAGGTGGCGATTGACCCCGACGTCCATGGGCTGCGCGCGATGGCCAAGGCCATTCACCGCGATATTCACAAGATGCGTGCGTTCGTTCGCTTTCGCGAAGTGGCCACCGAGAACGGCCCTTGGTTTGTCGCATGGTTTGAGCCGCAGCATCTCATCGTCGAGGCCAACGCGCCGTTCTTCCGCGACCGGTTTCCCAACATGCGCTGGTCCATCCTCACGCCTGATCGGTGCGTGCACTGGCAACCGGGTGCCGCCGCGCCGACGTTTACCGCCGGCGCCCGTCAAGAGGACGCGCCCACGACCGATGCGGGGGAGAAACTGTGGCTCACTTATTACGCCAACATCTTCAACCCAGCCCGCATCAAGATCGGCGCGATGACTGCGGAGATGCCGCGGCACTACTGGAAAAATCTCCCTGAGGCCAAACTCATCCCTTCGCTCCTCGCCGAGTCACGACCGCGCGTCGAAGCAATGGTTTCACAGAGTGTCGCGCAGTCCGCGGGTCGTGAGCTTTTCGAAACGCCCGCCGGTCCCGTGACCGATGATCTCGAGGTGCTCCGCGACGCCGCGGTCACGTGTCGCGCGTGTCCGCTGTGGCGCACCGCGACGTGCACCGTTTTTGGCGAAGGCCCTTCCCGCGCGCGCATCGTGGTCGTCGGCGAGCAGCCCGGTGACCAGGAAGATCGCGCAGGCAAGCCGTTCATCGGGCCGGCCGGCCAGTTGCTCGATCGCGCCTTTGCCGCCGCCGGTATCGATCGAGATGCGCTCTACGTCACCAACGCCGTAAAACATTTCAAGTGGGAGCCGCGCGGCAAACGTCGTCTCCACCAAAAACCCAACTCCCGCGAGATCGCCGCGTGCCGCCCGTGGCTCGAAGCCGAGCTCAAATCCAT
>JBEVND010000049.1:0-6294 GCA_040508285.1 Rariglobus sp.
ACAATCTTAAAACCTGCGGGAAGCCTCAACGTGGAGACCAAACTTGGCGACGGCTTCTCCACGGTTGGCGCGAAGATCGAACCCTTGATTGTCTGGGCTTCGCCGGGCGCAGGTTCGGCTTGGAGCGAATGAACCGCGAAAAACGCAGCCGCAGTGGACAGCGCGCAAAACAAAAAACGTCGCGGTGGGAATAAACAAATCATGCACCCATCTTAGCGACCTAAGCCGTGTCTGCCTATCAGGTGAAATCCGAGCAGGCTCATCAAGAGACCTGCCGGAAAACACAGGAATGAGCGTTCGCCATCATATCGGACGGTTAATGCCGTGTTCCACTCTTTCCGCGTTCCGTGCCCGTATGATAACAGGCCACGGATCAGCGGACGCCACCGCCACCGCTTACGAAGAGTGCGGCTTACTCCAGACGGGCTTACCCGTTTCAGCAGGTTGCGCCTTGGGTGCGACCTTGCTTGGGGTCTGAGGAGCGCGAGCGTCTTTCTTCTGCTGTTCAGCTTTGGCTGCGGCGACTGCGTCGGGAATATTTTTGGGGTTCATATCCCGCTTAGTAAGATGAATCCTCCAGCCGTTCCGCACTCACCAGAATAAGCGAAAACTTATCCGTCAGCTTTCGCGAAAAGCGGAGCTCCGAGCATGTGACGAATTGCACCCAGGTCTGATCTTTGTTCTCTTTTCTACATGATGGTTTTCGCAGGCATACTCGTCGCCATTGCAGTGCTCCTTTTTCTCTTCGTGCAGGCGCTCAAATCTCCCGCGGAAGAAACGAGCGACGGCGAAACCGACGACTCGCAACCACCAAAAGATGCGGATGCATCCACGAACGAAGGCGACTCGACCGACGGCTCCAGTAGCTAGGCCAACGACCGTCCACTGTTCATGCCGAGTCTACACCATTTGCTACGACGCAAAGGTCTGTCCGAAACCGAACAGCGCGATCTTGCGCGATTCGTGATTGTTTTTGCGCTCACGATCGTCGGTTGGGCATGCCTTCACGATGTCTACCTCATGGGCGTTGAGCCGCGTCACTTCACCGAGTATCATCGGCCGTTACTGCCGATAACCAATCACGCGCTGCTAGCGGTTCAATATGCGGCCGTGGCGACCTTTGGGCCGGGAATGGTGTTTGGAGCGTTAACGTTTGCGGCCAGCCGGCTCGGTTCACCTCGAGCGCTCGAATTACGTAACGTGTGGTTAGGTTTTCTACCTGTCATCGCTCTTGTCGAAGCGTCGGCACTTCAAGCCGGCAACTGGGCGCGGCACCGGTATGTCGAGGGACGCGATCCCCTTTATCCAAGGTTGCTGTATCCCGACGATACAGCCGGAATCGCTTACTCACAGACGGTAAACCTGACCGCCTACCTCGCCGCAGCAGTGTTTGGAATCAGCTTTCTGGTGTGCGTTTGGTTAGTCAGAAAGCGCGTCGCCAAAAGCTGACGCTCACTTGTCTCGCTTTGCTCGCGTTGGGGGCGCGCACTGATTCCTCAATCGCGCTTATCTCGGTTGGTGGTGAGTTCTCCGGCCTCGGACGTTTCGACCACCTCCTGCCGGACCAACACAGCGGTGGACTTGGGTGTGACGGGCAATCCGTTTTGCTCGCGATGGGCACGAGTGAATTCCGCCCCGTAGAGAAGAATCGCGCACGAGTAATAGATCCAGATGAGCAAACCCACGAGCGAACCTGCCGCACCATAAACGGACGCCACATCCGAATACTTCAAGTAGAGCGCAATCACAACCCGGCCTACGCTAAAGAGAATCGCCGCGACAAAAGCACCGCGCCACACATCCCGCCAACGGACGTGGACGTCCGGCATGATTTTAAAGACACACGCGAACAGGATGGTGATCACCCCCAAAGCAACGAACACATCCACGCCTTGCACCAGAATGGCGGGGATCGGAATCCGCGCGTTAATATATTCCACGAACGTGCTGAGCGCCGTCGTCAGCAACAACGACACGAGCAGCAGAAATCCGACCGTCAACACCATGGCAAACGAGATGACTCGCTGCATGATCAACACCAGCCATCCGGCCCGGCTCGGCTTCGCTTTGACGCCCCAGATGCGGTTCAACGCATCCTGCAACTGCGCGAAAACCGTGGTCGCGCCCACCACCAACACACCGATGCTGATGCCGGTCGCCAACCAGCCTCGGTCCTGCGGCTGACTTTCCGCGACCGTTTCCTGAATCATCTTCGCGCTGTTCTCACCCACAAGCTGTCCGATCTGAGCGGTAAACTGCTCGGTGGCCGCTTCTCGCCCGAAGAATAAACCTGCGATGCTCAGGGTGATGATCGTTACCGGCGCCAGGGAAAAGAGCGTGTAGAAACTCACCGCGGCCGAATGCGCAAACGCACCGTCCTCGCTCCAATTCTTCGCCGCCTTGATCCACGTCATCATCCACGCCGGTAAATGGAATTTCCTCATTAAAGATAAAAGTTCTTCGGCAAGACAGGCACTTGGCGGATTGGTGCGGAACATCGCAGAGACAACTATGCGGGAGCCTGCGCGGCGGGAACGGGACGAACCGTTCAACCACTTTCCGGTCTGTCGGGAAAACTCCTCTCGAACATGAAAAATCCCTTAATCAAAACATTACCCATCACCCTCTTTCTCTCCTCCTGTGCGGCGTTCACTTTCACCGGCTGTCAGTCGAAAAATGAGCAACGCGGGACCGCTGTGGGTGCAGCAGGCGGTGCGCTGATCGGCGGCATTATTGGCCACCAATCAGGAGAAACCGGCGCGGGTGCGGCGATTGGCGCAGCCGCAGGCGGTGTCGCCGGCAACGTGTATGGACGTCACCAAGACAAAAAAGAGTCCAGCACGCGTCCCATCGGTGGTGACAGCTATGGTTACACTTCGGCCGACTACCTCGCGCTACTCACTCCGGACGAACGCGAGTCCCTGCGTCAGCGTTCCTATGGAAAACAAAACAGCGATCTAGCCGACTTTCTGACTGCTCAAGAGAAGACCAACCTCCGCAATCGCGCCTCTTCTCGTAACGAAATCGGCCGCTGAGCGCCGGTCCAAACACCAAGTCACCGAGGCGAAGGTCTCGGCTAAACCTTCGATCAAATCTGCGAGCGGAACATGCCGCAGAGATGATCGAAGAGTTTCACGAAAACCGAGCGGCTTTCAAATTCTTCGCGCGTCAATGGACGGGAATCGCGGAGATCATCTGCAAAGATTTCTCGAGCGCGGCGCGTCATCTCAGCATCGAGCATGTTCACGTTAATCTCGTCGTTGATGCCGAACGAGCGGTTGTCGAAATTAGTTGATCCGACCGTGGTAAAGGTTCCGTCGATGGACATCACCTTTGAATGAAGCATCGCGCGTTCGTAGAGGTGAAACTCCGCCCCTGCTTCGAGCAACTTACCCCAGCGCGAACGCGATGCAGCCCGCCCCAGCTTCGAATCGTTCACCCCAGGCACGATCACCTCGATGCGCACACCGCGAGCTCGCGCCGCAAGCAGCATCTCAACGGCAAGGTCATCCGGGACAAAATACGCGTTCGAAATCTGGATCGACTCCCGCGCCGCCGCGATCGCGACGAGATAAGAAATACGGGCATGCTCGGGTGATTCATTCGGGCCGCTCTGGTAAGATTGAGCAAGAACGCCACCCGTGGGTTCCTCAACCGAGGGAAAGTAGTCGGGGCCAAAAATGAGCCTTGAGGTGGTCTGAAGCCAGTTCGTCGCAAACACCGCCTGCATCTGTCTCACGACGGGACCTTCAATACGCACCTGCGTCTCACGCCAAAAATCCGGCGAAGCTGCGTTACCGTCCCATTTATCTGCAATGCACATCCCGCCGGTGAATCCAACGCGTCCATCCACGATGAGCAGTTTGCGATGCGTGCGGTGATTGATGTTGGGCTTGATCTCATACCAATGCTCACGCCCGTAAACGAGAAGCTGGGCACCGCTATCGAGAAGTCGTTTACGATCCTCGCGCTTAAAATTTTTCAGACCGCGACCATCACCGAGGACGTGAACCTTCACGCCAGCCCGCGCTCGTTCAGAAAGCGCTTCGATGAAGCGATCGCTCACCGATCCTGACTCCCAGATATAAGTCTCGAGCGTGATGGTCTTTTGGGCGCCGCGAATCGCGTCCAGCATCGCCGGGAAAAACTGATCTCCGTTCACGAGCAACTGCGCGGAATTGCCCGATGAAAATTCCGCCCCGAGCAACGGCCCCAGCGAACCGGCGAAAGCGGGCTCGTGAACACCTGTTTGAATCTCAAAACGCTCGCCGAGGATTCGCGCCGAGGTGATCCAAAAAAAGAACCCCACAAACGCCACGATCGCGATGGTCGAGATCAGCCAGATTTTTCGTTTCGACGGCTTGGCCGGAGCAGGACGCCGGCGCCAGTTGGAAAAACGTTTCAGCAAATTCGGTGACGTGACCATGATTATGCCGAAGCGGCGGGCGTCTTGACCGATTATTCACGCCGCGGTTCCGGCTCCGATAACCGTGCGTCAACCTCGGTTACCAAATCCGATTCTTACGGTCTTTCTTGGCTGGCCGAAGATCCCCATTTGGAGGTCACACCCGCTGATCGATGCACACCTCGAATCCACCTTCTTCACAGCGACGGCGCTGGATCGTCGGATGCGTCCTGGGACTCGTCGGCATCGCGTTTATCGGGTGGCTGATCGCCATCGACTTCGACTGGCAGTCCATCCCGCGAGCGATGGAGCGAATGAACACGGCGTTGCTCCTCGCACTCACCGCCACGTTGCCCGTATTCGGGTTTCCGATCAGTCTCGTTTACTTGTCTCTGGGCGCACGTTTTGGCCCGGTGGCGGGCTTGGGCGCGGTCGCCGCGATCACGTTGGTGCATTTGCTCGGGACGCATCTGATCGCGCGTGGTTTTCTTCGTGAACCGCTACGGCGCTTCATCGAACGGCGTAAACATAGCGTCCCGGAAGTTCCGCCCGGCGAAAACGCAGTCGTCGCACTGATGATCATGCTGGCGCCAGGAGTCCCTTATTTCATCCGCAATTATCTGCTCGGCCTGTCCGGCATTCCCTTTCGAATCTATGTGTGGATCGCACTACCGGTTCACTTACTCCGGTCTTACGTTGCGTTGTTTCTGGGCGACTTTGGCAGCGCGCCTTCACGCAATGGTCTGATTATTCTCGGGGTCATTTATGTCACCAAACTGGCCATCTTCGCCCTCATCGCCTGGCGATTGCGCGTGAGACATCTTCGCAAAAAAAAGGCCGCCGCGGACGCCGCGACGGCTATTTGAAAAAGAAAGTGAAACCCCGCCTGTGCCGTATGCCCAAAGGCTCGAGAACCTTTTTTTGACTAGGTGGGCTCCTCCGAGTGGCTTCATGCTTTCCGATTTACGGCCTAGCACTCCCTCACCCGTTCCGGATCCCGAATTTTATCAAAGGAAAAGAGCAGTTATTGAAAGCACCTCGAACACTGCAGGGTTTCACCCGCCAACGTAGGTCACGGGATGACTCCGTCAACCGCGATCACCACTTTTACTTACACGCACTTGAGGCGGACTAAATCGCGTAGAACCGAAACCGACTCATTCGTCCTCCTCGACCGCCATCGGATCGAGATACTTGAGGATGATCTTCTGGAGTTCGTCCAAAAACAGAAAACACGCGAACGCCTTCTGCAGCGCTTCATCCAAATCTCCCATGCTGCTGCTGGCCTCGAGCGCTTCCAAGGTGTCATCTGCAATCGACGCCAACCGGGTGGACCGGAAGCGCAGTCGCAAGGCCGCACAGGCGCGCAACACCGGCTCGGCGTTGTCGCGATCAAAGGCGACCACGCCTTCGCTGAAAAATTCGCTGTCGAATAACGAAAACAACCGGTCGCAGTCGTCGCGTTGGGATTCGAGCAAGTCTTCGTTCCACACCGAAGCGAGTTCGGCATCGGAGTCGCTCAACGCCAAAGGCACCGCGAGGTTGTCGCGCAGCTCATCCGCCACTGCTTTGATCAAATCAAGCAACGGAGCGACGGCAGGAATACTCAGACGAACTTCAACTCTCTTCATCGGGCTCGATCGTGGCGGACAGGTGCCACTGTTGAAGTGAAAACGCATGTGCTTCCGCATTCTCTCGATCGCCGCTCCAGACGATGGACCGACCTTGCTCATGCGCTTCCAACATGTGCTTGGTTGCGGTCTCCTCATCGAACCCGAAGAGTTTGCGCAGCACCATGACGGCATACGACATACGGGTCACCGCGTCATTGAGGAACACAACCCGCCAGGGACGGATTTTTTCGAGTGCGACCTCAGGAGTGGTCTTGG
>JBEVND010000100.1:0-3141 GCA_040508285.1 Rariglobus sp.
GTGCGGATCGCCCGTCAGTTGCCCGAGGCGCGTCTCGTGGTCAGCGGTCCGGGCAACGATCGTGAAGCAACGCTTTCGCACGCCCGTGTCCTTGCCGACACGGCGGTTTCACTAGGAATCGCCCGAGAGCGTATCGTCGAAATCGACCACGCCCAAGACACCGAGCAGGAAGCTGTGGCGATGCAGGCGATCTCCGCTCGCTCCACCGTGGCAGTGGTAACCTCGGCCTGGCACATGCCACGGGCGATGGCGTTGTGCCAGCGCGCCGGCATGGATGTGGTGGCGTGTCCGGCCGATTACACGGCTCGCGACGCGAAACTTTCTCCAAACGAGTTTCTCTACTGGAATCTGGGCGGTTTGGAGCGCAGCACGAAGGCGGTTTACGAAATGATCGGTGCGGCGTGGTCGCGACTTCGCGGTAAAGCCTGAAAGCGTTCCTTTACAAATGTGACAGGCCTGCTACCGGATGACCTGCCATGCTCTCGCTCAAAAAACTCTTCGGTAAAGACGAGAAGTTCTACGACCTTCTCGAAGCCAGCGCGGAAGAAGCGCTTACCAGCACCAAGTTGCTGACCAGCTACCTTCAGCGAAGCAAAGCGTTCACCTCGGCCAGCGATCTCGACGAGTTCATCCAGAGCCGTCGCAAGGACAAGCGCATCACCCAGCAGATCACCGAGGAACTCTGCAAAACGTTCGTCACGCCGCTCGAGCGTGAGGACATCGAGGCGCTCTCCCTCGCCCTCTACCGCATCCCGAAGATCGTCGAGAAACTCGTCGAACGCCTTTCCATTTATCCCGGTCGCCTGCCGACCGAAGGGTTTCAACGCCAGGCCGAGCTCCTCGGTCAAGCCAGCGAAGCCGTGGTCTACATGGTGAAACAGCTGCGCCACGGTGCGAAGCTCAACAGCGTGCAGGAAGCCAACGAGCGCCTCCAATACGCCGAAGGCCAGGCCGACAAGGTCATGCTCGGCCTCATCAAAGATCTCTATCAGGGCCCGTATGACGCCAAGGAGACGATGATTCTCCAGGAGCTTTTTGAGATGATGGAAAAGGCCGTGGATCGCTGCCGTGATGCCGGCGCCGTGGTTTTCCAGATCGTGCTGAAGTATTCCTGAGTAGCGAGCGAGGTAACCCTTTCCCGGCGCCGCCCTCGGTTGCGCCCTACCTTACATGACGCTTTTCCTGATCGTTCTGCTGGCAGCCTTGGTGTTTGAATACATCAACGGCTTCCACGACGCAGCCAACGCCATCGCCACGGTCGTCTCGACCAAGGTGCTCACGCCGCGCCAGGCCATCATGATGGCGGCGTTCTTCAACCTCATCGGTGCGCTCATGGGCACCGCCGTCGCCAAAACCATCGGCAGCGGTTTGGTGGACGCCGACGCGATCACCATGTCGACGGTGCTGGCGGCCCTCATCGGCGCCATTGTGTGGAATCTCTTCACGTGGTGGCTCGGCTTGCCGTCCTCGTCCAGCCACGCGCTCGTCGGTGGTTTGTGCGGCGCGGCGCTTGCCACGGCCAACGGTCGCTGGAGCGTCATGCACTGGGCCGAAGAGATCAACGGCAAGCCCTCGGGTCTTTGGCCGAAGATCGTTATGCCCATGCTCGCCTCGCCGATGATCGGTTTCGTCGGAGCGGCGCTGTTCATGTTGCTGCTTTATTTCCTGCTCAAGCGCGCCACGCCGCACTTCGTGAACAAGTATTTCGGCAAATTGCAGATCGTAAGTGCGAGTTGGATGGGCTTTTCCCACGGCTCCAACGACGCGCAAAAAACGATGGGTATCATCGCCCTCGCGTTGTTCACCGGCACGCAATCCGGCGCATTTACCGACCTGCCCGAGTGGCTTCACTTCCTGCGCACGCCTGAATTTGAAGTGGACCGCTGGGTGATGATCACGTGCGCCTTGGTCATGGCCGCCGGCACCGCCGGAGGTGGCTGGCGCATCATCAAGACGATGGGCCACAAAATGGTGAAGCTGCAACCCGTGCACGGTTTCGCCGCCGAGACCACCGCTGCCGCGATCATCGGCGTGGCGTCGCATGTCGGTATTCCGCTCTCCACCACGCACGTCATTTCGACGTCCATCATGGGCGTAGGTGCAACCAAGCGTCTCAGCGCCGTCAAGTGGGGCGTGGTCTCCCGCATCGTGTGGGCATGGGTGCTCACGTTGCCCATCACGGGTTTGATCGGCTACTTCTCCTGCAAAGCCCTTCACGCAATGGGCTATTAACGGAAACTAGATTGTCGGTGGTTATTTAGCGTAAAACCCCAGGGTCGTCGTTCCCGTCTAATGTCGGTGCAACGGCGAACCTGCGTTGAAAAACGCTCGTCCAAAGGACCACAAAGTTGGGCCAATTAAATTGGGATCCTACTAAGAAACCGCTTCCGTGAAAAACCGGTTAACAGGCTACACTGTCTGTTACGGTGAATACAAACCAACCTTAGGCAGACAGCTTAATTTTACCCAGTAAGCATCGATCATTGTGATCGTATCCACGAGTGCGATGAGGCTCATCGGTTTCACCAGGTAAGAGTTGGCTGTCAGTTCATACGCACGCTTGATGTCCGTGTGATGATTGGAAGCCGTGAACATGATAACGGGCAGTTCACGCAGGTGCGGATGCTTGCGAATCCACTCCAGCACCTCAAAACCCGTCATACGCGGCATATTGAGATCGAGCACGACCAAGTCTGGCATTTGGAATCGGCCTCGATCGGCGTAAGGTCCCGTGCCGCTCAGATACGCCAATGCATCTTCTCCGTCTGTCGCAAACCGCATCTCAAACGACACACACGCTTTCTTGGCGGCTCGGTCGAAGAGCAATCGCTCATCTTGGCCATCATCGACCAACAAAACGGTTTTGGATGAAGACTGCATCAGTTTGATTTCCTGCAACCATTTCCCATTTGGTCACCTGTTGACGAATTTTTTCGACGGTGAAACGACAGAAATAGCTGCCGTTATCACTCGTGCAGCCAGCCCTGTTTGTGAGCGTGCCGCACGATATCGACGCGGCTGCGCAACCGGAGTTTTTCCATCGATCGAGCCTTGTAGGTCTCGATGGTTTTGACGCTTAGGTCCAGCTGGCCTGCGATTTCCTTATTGCTGTAGCCTTGCGCGATCAGGCGCAGCACCGCG
>JBEVND010000102.1:0-3898 GCA_040508285.1 Rariglobus sp.
TTCGCGCTTAAAATAGATTTTCGCACCGCCGCAATGTGCGGTCAGACGCTCGGCAAAATACAACTCGGTCGGGCGGCCGGCGAACTCCTTGAGATGGCGGCGCAGTTCGGCCACGTAGAGCGGATCGGCCTTGGCCTTTTCATACGCGGCGCCCAGCTCCTGCAACGCGGTCATGAGCGTCTCAGGGACGTAGACGCCACCAAACTGGCCGAAATGGCCCGAAGCATCCGGCTGTGAAAGACGATCAATGGGAGGATTGGCGGCGCTCATGGAAAGACTAGGGAAAGGTGAAATGACCAATGGTTCGAACTTTTAACGCAAAGACGCAGAGGCGCTATGTGCACAGGCTATTTCCGCAGGCGCACTGATTCCCGACGAGCTTCACACGCCCGTGCCCACTGCGGTGAAGACAGGACGCTCAGCCCTGCGACACGCGGTTCTTGAGGAACGCGAGCACGTCTTGGAACTTGGCCCGGTTGGCCTCGTCGGCAGCGACCAAGTTTTCGTGGGCAGCCAGCACGAGGCGCGCGCTTTCCAGTTCACCGCGATCGGGAACGTTGGGCAGAGCCGCGGCTGACTTGAGCGTCACATCGGCTGTTTCGGTATCGACGGTCAGCAAACGGTGGAGGCCGAGATTGCGGACGAGTTCCAAGTTGCGAGGGGCCAAACGGCAGAGGACAAGACTGCCAGGAGGCGTCTGCTTGCGAAGTTGCAGCGCAAGGCCGGCCAGCACGCCAAGAAACGTGCTGTCCATGCTGGTGCATTCCTGGAAATCCATCACGAAACGGTTTTTCCCGCGGCCGATGAGCTCGCTGAAGAATTCGTTCAGACAGGCACTGTTTTGAAACGAGGCCCGGCCTTCGATGCGGATCGCAACAGGGTCCGAGGACGCGTCTACGAGGAAGGTGGGTTTGGTGGCGTCAGCCATGGTCAAAAGGGTGGTCGGTCAGGGTCAGGACAGAGAACGCAAAATCAGGGGTCAATATCCCCTGATTTTGGGGCTTTGCAAGAACCGCCGACGATGGGCGGATCTCAGTTGGCTGCGATGATTTGGCGAAGCACATACGGCAAGATGCCGCCGTGCTGGAAGTAATCGATCTCGATGGGCGTATCGATACGGCAACGAACGTTCACGTTTTCCACCGCGCCATCCAGTCGGGTGATGCGGAGGGTCAAGTCCTGCTGGGGCTTGATCGTCATGTTCAAACCGAGGACGTCGAAGGTTTCATCGCCGACAAGGCCGAGGGTCTTGGCGGTGGTGCCTTCCTTGAACTGCAACGGGAGAACGCCCATGCCGACCAGGTTGGAGCGGTGAATGCGCTCGAAGCTTTCGGCGACCACGACTTTGACGCCGAGGAGGTTGGTGCCCTTCGCAGCCCAGTCACGGGAGGAACCGGTGCCGTATTCCTGACCAGCGATGACGATGAGCGGCGTGCCGTTTTCCTTGTGCTTCGCAGCTGCGTCATAGATCGCGAGCTTCTCGCTGGTGGGCTGGTAAAGCGTGTCGCCGCCTTCAGCGCCACCGAGCATCAAATTCTTGATACGAACGTTGGCAAACGTGCCGCGGGTCATGATGCGGTCGTTGCCGCGACGTGAGCCGTAGGAGTTGAAATCCTCGAACGACACGCCGGCTTCGGTGAGGAAGCGACCGGCAGGCGAGGACTTCTTGATGGCACCGGCCGGCGAGATGTGGTCGGTCGTGACCGAATCGCCGAAGATACCGAGGGCGCGTGCGCCATGGATCTCGGTGATCGTGCCGGGCGTAAGCGAGAAGTCCGTGAAGAACGGGGGCTCCTGGATGTAGGTCGAGCTCGGGTCGAACGAGTAAACGTTGCCCGTGGTCGAGGGGATTTCATTCCACTTCGGGTTTTGCTCGGCGAAGTCGCTGTAGAGCTTGCGGAAGACCTCTGGCTTGAGGGCGGCCTGCAGCTGATCGCGCACCTCCTTGAGCGTGGGCCAGACGTCTTTGAGGAAGACGGGCTTTCCATTTTTGCCCGTGCCGAGTGGCTCGGTGGAGAGATCGATGTCCACGCGGCCGGCGAGCGCGAAGGCGACCACCAGCGGAGGCGACATGAGGAAGTTCGACTTGATGTTCTGGTGAACGCGGGCCTCGAAGTTGCGGTTGCCCGAGAGCACGGACGCAGCGACGAGATCGTTCTTCACGACGGCTTCTTCGATGCGCGGATCGAGCGGACCGGAGTTGCCGATACAGGTCGTGCAACCGTAGCCGACGGTCTGGAAGCCGAGCTTGTCGAGATACGGGGCGAGACCGGTCTTTTCCAAATAATCGGTGACGACGCGCGAGCCAGGAGCGAGCGAGGACTTGACGATCGGGTTGACCGTGAGGCCCTTCTCAACGGCCTTCTTGGCGAGGAGACCGGCGGCGAGCATGACGCTCGGGTTGGAGGTGTTGGTGCAGCTCGTGATGGCGGCGATTAGCACACTGCCGTGGCCAATCGAGGTGCCGCCGACATCGGCTTTCACCGTAACGAACTCGCCCATCTTTTTGCCGAAACCGTTCTCGTTAACGGGACGGGAGAACGCGGTGATGAACTCGTCTTTCATCGAGTTGAGCTCGATGCGGTCCTGCGGACGCTTCGGGCCGGCGACGCTTGGAACCACGGTCGAGAGATCGAATTCGAGTTCGACCGTGTAGTCGATGTCGCCCTTTTGCGGAATACCCCAGAGTTGCTGGGCCTTGTAGTAAGCTTCGTAAACGGCGATGTCCTCGTCCTTGCGGCCGGTGGCGCGCAGGTATTGGGAGCACTCGGCGTCGATCGGGAAGAAGCCCATCGTGGCGCCGTATTCGGGAGCCATGTTGGCGATGGTCGCGCGATCGACGACAGGCAGCGCCGTGGCGCCAGGGCCGAAGAACTCGACGAACTTGCCAACGACCTTGTGCTTGCGGAGGAGCTGCGTGAGCGTGAGCGCGAGGTCGGTCGCGGTGACGCCTTCGTTGAGCGCGCCCGTGAGGTGCACACCGACGACGTCGGGCGTGAGGAAATACACAGGCTGACCGAGCATGCCGGCTTCGGCCTCGATGCCGCCGACGCCCCAGCCGACGATGCCGATACCGTTGATCATCGTGGTGTGCGAGTCGGTGCCCACGAGTGTATCCGGATAGTAAACACCGTTGGTGTCCTTGAGCACGCCCTTCGCGAGATACTCGAGGTTCACCTGGTGAACGATGCCGATGCCGGGGGGCACGACCTTGAACGTATCGAACGCTTGCATACCCCACTTGAGGAACTGGTAGCGCTCACGATTGCGGGAGAACTCGAGATCGAGATTCTTCGCAAGGGCGTCGGGCGATCCTGCAAAGTCAACCTGCACGGAGTGGTCGACAACGAGATCGACGGGCACGAGGGGCTCGATGATCTTGGGGTTCTTGCCGAGCTTGACGACGGCCGAACGCATCGCAGCGAGGTCAACCAGAAGCGGCACGCCGGTGAAGTCCTGCAACACGATGCGCGCAACGACGAAGGGAATTTCCTCGGTGCGGTTGGCCTTGGCCTGCCAGCCGGCGAGGTCACGAATGGCGTGCTCCGAGACGCGCTTGCCATCGGCATTGCGCAGGAGCGACTCCAGCACCAAGCGAATGGAGACGGGCAGCTTCTTGATGTTAAAGCCGGCCTGCTCGAGCTGGGGCAACGAGTAGAATTTGTAGGAAGCTCCATTGGCGTCGAAGGACTGGAGCGTGTTGAACGGGTTGGGAAGGCTCACGGAAAGGTCGGGTCAGGTCGTTAGTCGAATCGTGGAAAAGAAAACCGCGCCGGCGAAAACCGGCGCGGAGAAATCACTTGGCGAGGGCCGCTTTGACGGCTTCGAAATTGGGGAGGTGCTTCGGCGTCTCGGTTTGCTCGGCGTATTTGACGAGACCGTCTTTGCCGATGACGAA
>JBEVND010000109.1:0-25924 GCA_040508285.1 Rariglobus sp.
ATACAAGAACTCTACGGTGTGGAGGGACGGTTCACCATCGGCCACGGACGCGTGGCGGTGAAATTTGAGGTGCTTGCGCCGAATCAGCGTCCGATTCAGGTGACGGACGACCTCACTAGCTTCTGGCGCGACATGTATCCCAAGGTAAAGGCGGAGCTTTCGCGCCGCTATCCGCGCCACGAGTGGCGTTAAAACCCGACCGGCACCGCTCTCAGCGGGCGAGCAACGCACGCAGCTCGGCCTCGGGATCTTGGTGATCCTGGTCGATCGCAAGTTGCAGGGCATCTTCGAGCCACGGCTTGGCCTCGGCGGCGCGACCGAGTTGGAGCAGGGCTTTGCCGAGCATGATGCGCGGCATCATCCAGTCGGATTTTTTGCGGGCGCAGATTTCGAGGTGCTCGATGGCGTCGGCAACGCGTTCTTCGTTGAGCAGCGCCTGCGCGAGGCTGAAACGGAAAAGCTCGTTGTCGGGTTGTTTCGCGACTTGAGCGGCAAAAAGAACGGAGCGGGGAGGGGTGGACATCAGGCTTCGTCGATAAAAACTATCACGGCGGTCAGGTTGTCGTAGCCACCGCGTTTGAGCGCGAGGTCGACGAGGATACGCACCATTTCGTCGGGGCTTTCGGGGCCGCGAAGGATTTCGGAGAGCTCGTCATCGCTGACCAAGCGGGGAATACCGTCGGTCGTGAAGAAGTAGCGATCGCCCTTGGTGACGATGAATTCCTGAAAATCGACTTCGGGCACACCCGGCTGGCCGATGCAACGGGTGAGGGCGTTGCGGTTGTCGGCGTTGACTTCAATGTGTTCGCCGCGAGCACGCAGGCGACGGGCTTCATTTTCAATCGTGTGATCCTCGGTGAGACAGAGGAAGTCGCCCTTTTGAAGAACGTAGGCGCGGGAATCGCCCACGTGGGAAAGTTGCAGATTACCGCCTTTAAACAGGCCAAAGGTGAGGGTGGTGCCGATGCCGTAGGGCGGGTTGATCTGCTGGCCGAGCTTCTGGACCTCGCGGCTGACGGCTTGAGTCAGCGCAATCAAGTCGGTGGGTTCGCCCTTATCTAAGGCTTTTTTGAGTTCGTTCACCGTGCATTCGGCGGCTTCGCCACCGCCGGGAAGGCCACCAATGCCGTCGGCCACGCCAAAAACGCTGTGCGCATCCTCACGCAGAAAACGATCCTCGTTTTCGTGGCGGGTTTTTCCGATGTCGGTGAGAGCGGCGGAGCGGAACTTCATGCGTGGTGCGGGACGGTCAAGGTAGGAGCGAACGTCTCAAATAAAAGGCTGAAATCGCTCCAGGCGATTTTCACGGTTCATTCGCACGGCGTTCTTTTGCGGGATACAGTCGAGGAAGAGGCGGCCGTAGGCTTTTTGAGTGACGCGCGAGTCGAGAATCGTGATCACGCCGCGGTCGCGCGCCGTGCGGATGAGGCGGCCGATGCCTTGGCGGAATTTGATCAACGCGTCGGGGAGCGTGAGTTCGTTGAAGGGATTGCCGCCCCGCTCACGAATCCACTCGGTGCGGGCTTCGAGAATCGGATGCGTGGGAACTTCAAACGGCAGACGCGTGATGATGACTTGGGACAACGCGTCGCCGGGCACGTCGATACCGGTCCAAAAACTGTCGGTGCCAAAAAGCACGCCGTTGCCGGCTTCGCGGAGTTTACGGGCGAGCTCCGTGCGCGAATAATCGCGACCCTGCATGAGGAACGGCCGGTTGGCGCCGTCGTAGATCGGCTCCATCGCTTCGGCGACGCGCTTCATGTCGAAGTAACTCGTGAAGAGCACCAGCGAACCGCCCTTGGTGCGACGCGTGCAGAAGTCGATGTAGTCGATCAACACATCGAGCGCGAGGCGCGCCTCTTGCGGCGTGGGCAGCGGGATGTCGGCGGCAACGTAAACGCGCATGCGTTTCTCGAAGTCGAAGGGCGAGTGCTCGACGGCAGTGCGCACGGCCTCGGCGCCGACACGTTGCTGAAATGGCTCGATCTTGCCGCCCATCGCGAGCGTGGCGCTGGTAAAGATCACGGATGTGCCGCGCTTGAGCAGTTCTTCGCGGAGGAACGGCGCAACATCGATCGGCGCGGTGCGGAGGGCGACGATCGTCTGGCGTTTGCCCATGCGTTCGACCCAGTAAACGGTTTTGTCGGAGTCGGCCACGGCGAGGAATTCACGGAGGCTCGTCTGGAGGGTTTTGAGTTTGCCGGCCTGCTCGAGGAGCTCGTCGCGATCTTTGCCGTCGTCCATCTTGTCGGCCTTGGTGCGAACGGCTTTGTGCAGCGCTTGCAAAGGGCCATCCATCCACGGCTCGGCAAATCCCTCTTCGCGGATGCGGGCAATGGGTTGTTTGAGCAACAGACGTTCGTCGATGTGGGCAAAGAACTGGTGGGACGCCTCGATGCTGTCCACGACGAGCTGTTGCATGAGGGCGTCGCCGTGACGGACGAGAAGACCGCGACCTTTTTTCGGGTTGAAGAGATACTTCAACATGCGATCGACGCCGTAGCTGGAAAGACGCAGGCCGCAGTGATCCGTCGCGACGACGGGCACGGTGTGCGCTTCGTCGAGCACGACAAAATCATCGGGAAACAAGACGCCGCGCGTGCCGCCTTTTTCCGCTGCGCCGCCGGCATTGATGTGCGCGAACAGCAGCGAGTGATTCACGATGATCACGTGCGCGGTGCGGATGCGCGTGCGGGCCTTTTGGTAGGGGCATTTGTTGCAATCGCAGTATTTGCGCGAACAGCCGGAGGACTCGGCGTTGACCAACTCCCACACTTCGGGGAGCGGTGCGGGGTTGAGTTCGTGACGAAGGCCCTCGGTCGTCGTCTCGGCCCAGGCGGCGATGCGCTGGAGATCCTCGTGCTCCGGAGTGGCGAAAAGCTCGGTCTTTTCCTGCAACGCGTGGGCGAGACGCGTGGTGCACAGGTAGTTGCTTTTCCCTACAAGCACCGCGGACTTAAACGCGGCGTAGGGCTCGGTCTCAGACGTGGCGGCGAAGACGCGGCGGCAGAGCGGCAGGTCTTTTTGATCGAGCTGCTCTTGAAGCGCGATCGTGTGAGTGGAGACGATCATCTGCCGGCTCTGGTCCACGGCGTGGACGATGCCTGGGAGAAGGTAGGCGAGGGATTTGCCGACACCAGTGCCGGCTTCAAAGAGAAGGCTTTCATCGGCCTTCATGGCGGCGGCGACGGCCCGGGCCATTTTTTCCTGCTGCGGACGGTGCTCGAGTTTGAGGCTGTTTTGCAACCAGCCGCCTTCGGAAAACAACTTCGCGGTGAACTCCGGCGCACGCGAGGGAGGCGGCGGGGGAGGCAAAGCATCGGAAGTATCGTCGCGAAGACCGATCATGGAAAGGGTCAGGAGACGCGCAGCGGCGGTCGAGCGCAAGTCGGCAGGCGGGGAATTGTGACGCAGTCTCAGGGGCTCGCGCGTTGCGTCGGGCAGAAAACCGCGTTGAGTGGTGAGTCTTATTTATATGCAGCCCTCGTGGACGGACACTCTCGCGGATTTTTTGAAACAGGAGCCCGGCGTGGAAGCCGTGCGACTGGATCCAGCCTCGCGCAAAGTTTCGGTGGCTACGTTGGGCGCAGTGGATCTCGCCGCGCTCGAGAAACACCTCGCCGCGACCCTGGCTTCGATCGAGGCGCAAATCGGGAAGAAGACCCGTGTGCCGGCGGGCTTCACCCTAAGGCGTGAGGGCGAAGTCACTGAGTTGGCTGAAGTGAGCTGCGACACGGCGCCGAAATTCTGGAAGTGGCGGGAATTTGCCTGGCCTGAGTTGGTGCCGGAGACGCACGGCGCGGCGCACCACGGTCACGGCGGCGATCACGGGCACGAACACGAAGATGAGCACGAGAACGCAGGCCACGGTCATGGGCATTCGCATGGTCACGGGGAATCCGAGTGGAAGGAACTGGCAGTGTTTGCCTCGGTGTGCGGCGTGGCGGGGTTGGCGGCTTTTGGCGTCGAAAAACTCGCGATCGGTCCCGCGTGGTTGCCGTTGGCGTTGTATGTGGTCGCCCTGATTGCGGGTGGCTGGGATGCGGCGGTGGATTCCTGGGCCAACATCAAGAAGGCGCGGGTGGACATCCATTTTCTGATGCTTGCGGTGGCGGTGGGCGCGATCTGCATCGGTGCGTGGAGCGAGGCTGTGTTGCTGCTGTTTTTGTTCTCCGCTTCCGGAGCGATGGAGGCGTTCGCACTTGATCGCACCCACCGCGAAGTCAGCGCGTTGCTCAAGTCGGCGCCGAAAAAGGCCACGTTGATCACGCCAGGCGGCGGTGAGCTCGAAGTAGCCGTGGATGAGATCGGGATCGGCGACCGATTGCTGGTGCGGCCAGGCGAGGCGTTTTCGGCCGACGGCACCGTTGTCAAAGGCAAGAGCGCGAGTGATGAATCGGCGCTGACGGGCGAGGCTGTGCCCGTGGAAAAGGCGACGGGCGATGGCGTGTTTAGCGGAACGATTAATCTTTGGGGCGCGGTCGAGTTTCAGGTCACGCGCCTGCCCAGCGAAAGCACACTGCAGAAAATCATCCGGCTGATTCAGACCGCGCAAAAACTGCGGGCTCCCAGCGAGCGGTTTACGGATAAATTTGGCGGCGGTTATACGCTGGCGGTTTTGGGCATCTGCGCGGTGATGTTTGGCGTGTGGTGGCTGGGTTTTGATATTGCGCCCTTCGCTAATGAGGGCGGTGAACGCTCGGCATTTTATCGGGCGATGACGCTCCTCGTGGTGATGAGCCCGTGCGCGTTGGTGTTGTCGATTCCGTCGGCGATCCTGGCGGCGATCGCGTGGGGCGCGCGGCATGGCATTTTGTTTCGAGGCGGGGCGGCGATTGAAAAACTCGCGCGGATCAACGTGGTCGCGATGGACAAGACGGGCACGCTCACCACGGGCGAACTCGCGGTGGTGGCGTATGAGAGTTTCCCGCCGGGGCGAGAGACGGAAATCATGGAGCTGGCCTACGCGTTGGAGGCGAATTCGCAGCATCCGCTGGCTCGCGCCATCGTGCGTGACGCAAAGGCGCGTGGCGTGCGCGAACTGGGCGTGGATGAGTTTGAATCGATCACGGGGCAGGGCGTGCGTGGGAGTCTTGCCGGTGCACAGGTGTTGCTTGGGCGTCGTGAATTATTGGAGACGGGCCCGCTCGCCAAGTGGTCGCAAAACTTGCCGCCGGCCGCAGCCGATCTCGCGGAAGTGTGGGTAGTCGGGAAGGATGTGATCGGACGGGTGCTGTTGCGTGATCAGATCCGCGCGGAATCGAAAGGCGTGTTGAGCCAGTTGAAGAAGCAGGGGATTCGCTCCGTGATGCTGACAGGTGACCGGCGGCAGACGGCGGAATCGGTGGCCCGTGAAATCGGCCTCGATGAAGTGCGGGCCGGACTGTCTCCCGAGGATAAAGTTAACGCGATCCAATCCCTGCGCGAGGGTGGGCGCAAAGTCGCGATGGTGGGCGACGGCGTGAACGATGCGCCGAGCCTCGCCGCGGCCGATGTGAGTGTGGCGATGGGCGCGCGCGGAAGTGATGCTGCGCTGGAGCAGGCCGAGGTGATTTTGATGCACGACCGCATCGAGAATTTCCTCGCGGCGCTGAAGCTGAGCAAACGTGCCACCGCCATCATCAAGCAGAACCTCGCGATCTCGTTGGGCGTGGTTGTCGTCATGGCGATCGCTTCGATTTTCGGAAAGGTGCCACTCGCACTCGGAGTGGCGGCCCACGAAGGCAGCACGGTGCTTGTGTGTTTGAATTCGTTGCGGCTCCTGTTCGGGAAAAACCGCTAGGCGCGAGCGGGGTTTGCAGGGCTCGACCTTCTGTCGCCGTGGTTGAGCCCGCGAATCACTCGCCGGCACTCGGGTAACTAGAAACTGCGCAGCTTCACGCGAGGTGAGGCGCTACTCGATCCAGACAAAGTCACCTGCGCGCACGTCTTCGTAGAGCTCGACGATCTCCAGGTTTCGCATGAGGACGCACCCGGCGCTTTGCGGAGTGCCCAAGCGGTCTTCGTGATTGGTGCCGTGGACGTAAACGTAGCGCTCGTAGGTATCGACGTTCCCGCCTTGGTTCACGCCGGGCTCGAGCCCGCGCAACCAGAGAATGCGGCTGGTGATCAGGTTCGGGTGAGTGTCGGCATCGGGTAACTCGTTGAAATGCCGGCCGGTGGGGACGCGCGCCTTAAAAACGATACCCGGGGGCTGGCCGACGCCGATGCGTTCAGCGATGGCGTGGAGGCCACGCGGGGTGCCGAGTGAGTCTTTCACGTTGGAGGGCGGGAGCTTGGACGTGGAGATGACGTAGGTTTTAAGCAGCTCGGGACCGCGGAAAAACCGCATCGTTTGCGTGGAGATGTCCACGGCGAGCAATCGCTCTGCGGACTTGATGCCGAGGCGGGTGCATGTTTCAGTGACCGACTCCCAAGGAGATTTCATCGTGAATACGCGTAACAACTACGTCATCGGTATCGTCGGCGCCACGGGTGCCGTCGGTCAAGAGCTCGTGCGACTTTTGCATGAGCGTAACTTCCCCATGAGCTCGCTGCGGCTTTTCGCCTCGGCCCGCTCGGCAGGAAAGACCGTCGAACGTTTCGGCAAAAAGTTCACGATTGAAGAGGCCAAGCTCGGCGCTTTCGAAGGCGTTGATCTCGCATTTTTCGCCGCCGGTGGCTCGGTCACCCGCGCGCTCGCGGCCGATGCCGTGAAGTCCGGCTGCGTCGTCATCGACAAGAGCTCCGCCCTCCGTATGGAGCCAAACATCCCGCTGGTCATTCCCGAGATCAACCCCGAGAAGCTGCGCAATCACGGCGGAATCATCGCAAATCCCAACTGCTCGACCGCCGTCATGTTGATGGGCCTCTGGCCGCTTCATCAGGCGTTCGGCCTCAAGCGTATCATTGTCTCCACCTATCAATCCGTTTCCGGCACGGGCGCGGAAGCCGTCAAGGAGCTCGAGGATCAGATCCAGTCCTACGTGGCCGGAAAGCCGCTCACGCACAAAGTTTATCCCTACCAGATCGCGTTCAACTGTATCCCGCAGATCGATACGTTTGGCGAGAATGGTTATACGGGCGAAGAGACCAAGATGGCCGACGAGTCTCGCAAGATCATGGGCCTGCCCAATCTCAAGGTTTCCGCCACCACGGTGCGTGTGCCGGTCGTGCGCGCCCACTCGGTTTCGGTCAGCGCCGAGTTCGAGCGTCCCGTAGATCTCGCGAAGGCCCGCGCCGCCATCTCGGCGTTTGCCGGCGCTGAACTCGTCGACGACGTTGCCAGCAAGAAGTATCCGACGCCCCTCGATTTCGCCGAGAAGGTGAAGTGCGGCGTGGGCCGTCTGCGCATCGACACGGCGTGGGACAACGGTCTTTCGTTCTGGGTCAGCGGCGACAACCTTTGGAAGGGCGCCGCCTTGAACGCCGTGCAGAACGCCGAATTAATGATTCGCGAAGGTATTTTGAAGCCCAAGGACGCACTGGCGTCGGTCTGATTTTTCGCAGGGCGCGCGAGAGCCGGAAGGGGTTTGATAACTCCTTCCGGCTCTTCTGCTGAATAAATCCTTGTCAGCCCCCATGCCCGCCCGCTTATCTCTCAACTTTGGTTCGGACGCTTAGCTCAGTTGGTTAGAGCACCTCGCTTACACCGAGGGTGTCGGGGGTTCGAGTCCCTCAGCGTCCACCAGAAATTTCCACACACCAAAACCCGCAAATGCGACACACGATCTCCGTCCTCGTTGAGAACAAGTTCGGCGTTTTAGCCCGAGTGGCCGGCATGTTTTCCGGCCGCGGCTTCAACATCGATTCCCTCAATGTAGCCCCCACGCATGATGCTTCGCTGTCCCGGATCACCGCCGTCCTCAAGGGCGACGACTCCTCGCTCGATCTCTGCATCAAACAGCTCCGTAAGCTGGTCAACGTCGTCGATGTCGTTGATTTCACCGAGGGTCAGGCGGTCTCCCGCGAACTCGTGCTGATCAAGGTCAAGGCCGACACCAAGACCCGTTCCGAGATCATGCAGATGAGCGACATCTTCCGCACCAAGATCGTCAACGTCTCCCACGAGTCTCTCATCATCGAGATGACCGGCGACGACGCCAAGGTCTCCGCGTTCCTCAAGCTCGTTGAGCCGTTCGGCATCATCGAGATCGCCCGCACCGGCGCGCTCGCGCAGATGCGTTGATCATTTCCCTCCTTAAATTTTTCACACCATGCCCGCTAAAGTATACACCGACAAAGATGCCGATCTCGGCCTCTTCAAGAACAAGACCATCGCTGTGCTCGGCTACGGCTCCCAAGGCCACGCGCACGCCCTCAACCTGAAGGACTCCGGCGTCAAGGTCATCATCGGCCTTTACGAGGGTTCCAAGTCCGCTCCTGTCGCGAAGAAGCACGGCTTCACCGTCGTCTCCACCGCTGAAGCTGTGAAGCAGGCTGATGTCATCCTGGTCGGTCTCCCCGACATGAAGCAGGCCGACGTCTACAAGCAGGACATCGAGCCCAACCTCACCAAGGGCAAAACCCTCATTTTCTCCCACGGTCTCGCCATTCACTTCGGCCTGATCAAGGTTCCGGCCGACATCGACGTCATCCTCGTCGCTCCCAAGGGCCCCGGCCACATGGTCCGCCGCCTCTACGTTGAAGGCAAAGGTATGCCCGCCCTCATCGGCGTGTTCCAGGACAAGTCCAAGAAGGCCAAGAAGAACGCTCTCGCCTGGGCCAAGGGCATCGGTTCCACCCGCGCTGGCGTCCTCGAGACGACCTTCAAGGAAGAGACCGAGACGGACCTCTTCGGCGAACAGGCCGTTCTTTGCGGTGGCGCTTCCGCCCTCGTTCAGGCCGGTTTCGAAACCCTCGTCGAGGCTGGTTACCAGCCCGAGATGGCCTACTTCGAGTGCTTGCACGAGCTGAAGCTCATCTGCGACCTCATGTATGAAAAGGGCATCTCCGGCATGCGCTTCTCGATCTCCGAGACCGCCAAATACGGCGACATCACCCGTGGTCCCCGCGTCATCAACGCGAACACGAAGAAGGAAATGAAGAAGATCCTCGCCGAGATCCAGAGCGGCAAGTTCGTCAAGCAGTGGGTTGCCGAATACAAGGGCGGCCTGAAGAACTACAACAAGCTCCTCAAGGACGGCGAAAAGCACCAGATCGAGAAGACCGGTGACCGCCTCCGTGGCCTGATGCCCTGGATGCCGAAGCGCAACATCAGCGGCGTCGCTGGTTCCTACGCCAACTAAGAAGTAACGAGTAGCGGGTCGTGGGTGGCGAGTAGATCGAAACCCACGCCCCGCCTCTTTCCTAAGCAGGCTTGATAGATCAAGCCGTGCAAAAGGCCGTTGGCATTCGTGCCACGGCCTTTTTTATTTTCCGTTCTAAATCCTGTTCGCGCTGTGAAAACCAAACTCATTCTCGCCACCCGCAAAAGTCCGCTCGCCCTCGCGCAGTCGGAGCAAGTCGCCGCGCACCTGCGCGCCACGCTGGGCGTCGACGTTGAGCTTTTGAAGATCGTCACCACCGGCGACCAACGCACCGAGTGGTCGCTCGAAAAACAGGGTGGGAAAGGCCTCTTCACCAAAGAACTCGAAGACTCGCTGTTACGCGGCGAAGCCGATCTCGCGGTGCACAGTTGCAAAGATCTCCCCGGCGAAATGCCCGCCGGTCTTTCCGTCGCCGGTTATTTGCCGCGTGAAGATCCGCGCGACATGCTGGTGCTGCGCGAAGGCGTCGAATCGCCCGCGCTCATCGCCACGAGCAGCCCGCGTCGCCGGCTGCAACTCGCGATGTTGTTTCCTGACGCGACGTTCACGGAGATCCGCGGCAATGTGGACACGCGTCTGCGCAAGATCGCGCAAGATCACGTTGCTGATGCGACCGTGCTTGCGGTCGCCGGTCTGCGGCGTTTGGGGATCGCCGGCTGGCAGGGAGCCGACTTCCACGCGCTGGATTATTCCCACATGGTGCCGGCGGTCGGTCAGGCGGCCATCGCGATTCAAACGCGTGCCGACGATGCGGCGCGTTTTGCGGCGGTGCTGGATAAACGCACGTCGCGTTTCGTGACGCTTGAGCGCGCATTCCAAGCCGCGCTGGGGGGCGGTTGCCAAACCGCGTTTGCTGCTCACGTCACGCCGGACACGCTTTGGTTTTATCACCACGAAATCGGGCTCCGCAGCCTGCCTCTCAGCGACGCTGAGATCGATGCGCCGGTGGAAACTGCGCGCACGATTTTGAAGCAGTTGGGCTTTCAGCTTTAACGGGTAAGACAAACCGCCGGGCGGTCGTCTGGTTGGACGTGCGAACGCATGGAGACTTCTCGGCGGGCCCGACGGTCCCGGCCTTCCGCGGAGTTACACGTGGCGCAGTGCTTCGATCGGATCGAGGCGCGAGGCGCGGCGGGCGGGATAAATGCCGAAGATGATTCCCAGAGCCACGCTGATGCCGAAGGCGAGAACGAGGCTGCTAAGCGTGATCTTCGTCGGCATGCCGGCGAATTGCGTGATGACGAAGGGAATGATGATGCCAAGAACCAGTCCGATGACGCCGCCGGTGCTGGAGAGCGTGACGGTCTCGATGAGGAACTGGCGGATGATCTGCTTGCGTTGCGCGCCGATGGCGCGACGGATACCGATCTCGCGGGTGCGTTCAGTGACGGTCGCGAGCATGATGTTCATGATGCCGATGCCGCCTACAATGAGTGAAATGCCGGCGATGGAACCGAGCACGATGTTGAAGGTGCGTTTGCTGGCCTCGGCCTGACGAAGGAGCGCGAGCGGGACGTTGATTTCGTAGTCGGCTGAGGTGTGAAAACGCTTGAGCAGATACTCGACCGCGGTGGCGACCTGCGGGACCGATTCAATCGAATCGGTTTCGATGACGAGTTGGTGAAGTTCAACTTTTTCACGCAACGTGGCGCCGGAGGATTGCCGAGAAATCACGTCACCGAAGCGGTTTCGCGCGAGACTCATTGGGACGTAGGCATCCACTTCTTTGTCTTCGAGGTCCGAGGCTCCTTTTGAAATGGTTTCGTTGCCGATGATGCCCACGACCGTGAAAACAATACCGTCGATGCGGATGGGTTGGTTCACGGCGGAATGCGTGGCGAGGAGACGCCGCGCGCCGTGTTCGGTGAGCACGACGACGGGGTTGCGACGGGCTTCGTCGGTGAGATCGATAAGGCGACCGGCGATGAGATCGCGTTTAACGAGATCGAACCAATCCGGCGTCGTGCCGAGGATGCGCAGGTCGAGCTTGCGTGAGTCGAGCTGACCTTCCTTGCGGAGGGCTTTCACTGGAACGGTGCGCCGGATACCCGGAATGGTTTCCTTGATGCGCAACTCGTCCTCGTAGGTGAGGCCGTAGATGCTCATGCGCACGTTCTCCTGCGTGTCGGCGCCGACAGGCATACGAGAGTTGAGAATGATGTTGTTGCTGCCGAGCTTCCGGATTTGAGCGAGCGCTTCTTCGCTGGCGCCTTCGCCGACGGCGAGCATGGCCACGACGCTGGCCACGCCGAAGACGAGGCCCAGCAGCGTAAGCGTCGAGCGCAGCTTGTGCTGAAGCAGGCTCTTCAGCCCGAGGGCGACTTCGCGTTTCGTCTGGCTGCTGATCATGGCGTAGTGCCTCGTTCAATACGATCGACGCGGCCGTCCTTCATGTAGAGCCGGTGCGAGGCATGGGCGGCAATGTCCGGCTCGTGCGTGACCATGATGATGGTCTTTCCCTCGCGATGGAGTTCGCCGAGCATACGCATGATCTCCTCGCCGGTGGCGGAATCGAGATTGCCGGTCGGTTCGTCGGCGAGCAGCACGTTGGGCCGGTTCGCCAGGGCGCGGGCGATGGCGACGCGTTGCTGTTGTCCGCCGGAAAGCTGAATGGGTGTGTGTTTAAGCCGTTCACCGAGGCCAACCATGCGCGCCAGCTCGCGCGCGCGCGGCATGCTTTCGTGATCAGGAATGCCGAGGTAATACATCGGCAGTTGAATGTTCTCCTCGACGGTGGACTGCGTGATGAGGTTGAAGTTTTGAAAGATGAAACCGAGGTGCTTGAGTCGAAACTGGCTGAGTTCGTCGTCGGGCATGTGACTGACATCCTGGCCGGCGAGCAGGTAACGGCCGCTGGTGGGGCGATCAAGGCAACCGAGGAGATTGAGGAGCGTGCTTTTGCCGGAGCCGCTGGAGCCGAGGATGGCCCAGAATTCGCCGCGTTTAAACTCGAGCGAGACGCCGGCGAGCGCGTGCACGGTCTCTTCGCCGATGTGATAGGTTTTGCGGACGTTTTCGACGAGCGCCTCGATGTGATCGTAGGAACTCATGACGTGGGGGCGGGCGCAACGGGTTGGGAGTCGCGACCGAGCGGAGGAGTGAGAAGAATGGTTTCGCCTTCCATGAGCCCATCGAGGATTTGCACGAGGCGGTTGTTGTCGCGGCCGAGCGTAACGGGCCGCGGGCGGGATTTGCGCCCATCCATGACGTAGACGACGGGGCGGCCGCGTTCACGCACGACGGCCTGAAGAGGGACATGGAGGGTGTTGGCGATGTCCTCGACGAGAATCTCCACCTGGCAGCTCATGCCGTTGCGCAAGGGAACCTCGGACGGGGCGAGTGCGATGGAGGTTTTGTAGAGTTTGAGATTGGGGTTGAGCCAGCGCGAGGAGGAGTCGGGAAGCGCGGCAATGGTCTCGAGACGACCGGTGAACGTGGTCTGCGGAAGCGCGTCGATTTTGATCTGAGCGGTGAGGCCGGTGGTGATCTTGTTAAGATTTACCTCGGAGATAAGAATATCCACGTCGTAGTCGTCGGCGGTCGGCAGGAAGATGATCTCGGTGTTGGGGCGCACCTGAAGGCCGACCTCAACGGGATCGCCGCGCCAACGTCCGTCGACACTTGAAGCGTAGAGCACCATGCCGCTGATGGGGGCGCGCACGGTGAACTTGGTAGCTTCGATTTCTTCACGGCGAAGACGGGCGCGTTCTTCGCGGAACGACGCCTCACTGGCGCGGTGACGGGCCTCGGCCTGGGCGATGCTGCCGGTGGTGCGGCTGAGCGTGCGTTGCAGCGCAAGCTTGGTCTGGGTGACCTTGGACTCGAATTCGGCGAGGTTCCGCTTGCCCGTGTAATCTTTGTAGAGCCGCAAATCTTCCTGCGCGAGTTCGAGGTTGAGGACGGCCTTCTTGGCGGCCAGTTCGTCGCGTTGGAGGTCGGATTGGGAGAGGTATTTCTCGTCGTGAAGGATCTGCGACCAGCGCACGCGTTCCTTGGCCAGCGTGTGTTCTTCCTGGGCGAGCGTGATCTTGGATTCGAGGGATTTAACCTGTTGCGGCTGCTCGCCCTTGATGAACTTCTCGATGTCGAGTTTGGCAAAACGCTCCGCAAGGGTGGCGGCTTCGATGTCGGACTGGGTTTGCAGGCGTGCGGATTTGAGATCTTCGCCGGCGGCGATAAAACCGGATTCGCTGTTCTGCACCTTGATGCGGCGCTCGACCAGTTGGTTCATCATTTCGGTGTCGTCGAACTGAAGGATGATGTCGTCTTTTTTGACGAGCGTGCCTTCTGGCGCGACCTGCGTGATGTTGACCGTGCGGTTGGTTTCGTTGCGCAGGATGAGCTGCTGGCGCGGACGAATCGTCCCGTTTTCGATGAGGCTGATCCGAAGCGGGCCGCGCGTGACCGTGGTGGTGGGAAGCGGGGCGGCATCGTCGTCGGAGGGCAACACGAGCATCAGACCGATGACGAGCAACAGGACGGCGGCGCCGAGCGTGATGAGGCGGAACCGGCGGCTCCGGCCTTGGAGAAGCGCGGGGAATTTCATGGAGAGGGAGATTCGGGGGTGAATTCGCGCCAGAGACCGTCGGGCGTGATAACAAGCACACCGAGGTCGCGTTGCAGATCGAGTTCGCCGAGACGGTAATTGATGGCGGCGGAAGCGACTGCGTTTTGCGCGGAGAGCAGGTCCTCTTGCGCGTCGAGCAAGTCACGGATGGGGACGCGGCCGGCCTGGAGGTTTAAGTCGGCACCGCGCACGCGACGACGGGCAAGTTGCAGGGAGAGTGTTTGAATGTGCAGCGATTCGCGGGCCTCGCGGAGAGCGCGCAGGCGGCTGCGAATGGCGAGCTTGATGTTGTCCTCCAGCTCCTGGACGCCGCGCACGGCGGCTTCGAGCGCGATGAGATTCTGGCGGTAGATGATGGCTTCGCGCGTGCGGTTGAGTGGAAGATCGAGAAGCAGCGCGGCGCTGTAGTTGCCGTGGTCGGCGTCGAGACCGCGGAGCTTTTCGTCGGCAGTGGTGCCGCGCAACTGGAGGTTAAGCCCGGGCTTAAACGCGTTGGCGCTGACCACGATCGCACGCTGAACATCTTCCACGCGGCTCTCGGCGATCTTCATGTCGAGCCGGTGGGTGAACGCGAGTTGCACGGCATCGTCGTAGGGAATCTCCAAGGGTCCCGGAGGCGCGGGCGATTCGCTGGCGAGCGTGACGGGAGAGTCGGCCGCCGGGATGGCCTCTTCCGTCACCGTGATCGTGGGCGGAGCGGCGGTTTGGGTGGCGGCCGACGTGTAGAGGGCATCAAACTCGGCGCGTTGCAACGAGATCACGGCATCGACCGGAAGGCCGAGCAGAAATTTAAAACTGTCGAGTGAACTATCGAACGTGGCCTGGGCGCTGATCCAGCGATTGCGCGCGCGCAACTCGTTTTGAAGCGCTTGATCGACCTGGATCGGCGGGAGGTTGCCGGCCTGCAGGAGACGACGCGCACGACGGCTGGCGGTGATGAGACTGCGATAGTTTTCACCGGTGTTGCGCACGCGATCTTCGTTCTGGAGCACCGATAAATATTGGCGGGCGATACCCACGGCGAAGCCCCGCTTGTATTCTTCAAAGTCGTAGATCGCGTAGAGCGCGTCGCGCTCGGCTTGCGTGAGATTCTCAGCGGCGATGCGACGCCCGGCACCACGCAAAAGCGGGATGTTGACGGAGGCATCTCCGAAAAACGCCTGCGACGAAAAATCTCCCGGGCGCAGGAGCTTCAGCAAATCGAGGCCGATACGCAGCGTAAGTTGCGTGCCGGTCTTGAGCGTCTGCGAAGCGGCGAGCACGGCGGATGTTTCCTGCTCCTCGGTGATCGGGCCGCCGTTCGCGCGGTCGGTGCGATCATGACGGAAAAGCGTGGCAACGAGTCCGGAGAATGAGGTGCGGAAATCCTCCCGCTCAAAGTCGAGGGCGAGCGCGGTGCGAAAGACAGACTCCTTGCGCGATTGGTAGGCGCGACTGTTCGCGGCGGAGATTTGCAACGCCTCGTTGAGCGACACGTTGAACGGCGAGGGCAGGGGGGCGCGATCAGGTGTTTTGATCGAGTCGAGGCTACGCGCTGGTTTCGCCTCGGGCGTTCCATTTGGAGAGTCCAAAAACTCGGCGCCCAGACTCGCCGGGCTGAAGAACGCGAGGTCCTGCTCCGTGAGCAGCCGGCGACGCAGCGTTTCCTCGGCGGGAATGATCGTAAACTCCGCGGGCGCGCCGAGTGCCTCGGTTTGTTTCGAAGCGATGATCGACGCAGTTCGTTTATCGACGGCGGCGCGTTTCTGACGAGCGGTGCAGCCGGCCGAAGCGAACGTCAAAGCGACTGCACAAAAGACGACAAGCCAGGCCCGACCATGGAGACGGCAGACGCGAAGAGGGGTGAAGGATAATGGGGCAAGCAACGACACGAAACGGGGCAAAAGAGAACCGAGTGCAGGCAATGAGCGGTCGATGTCAACATACACACATTGGATATGTGTAGCCCGCGGACGACCGGTGGAGTTTTTTACTGTGCTTGAGTCGTTGCCCGTGCCCTTGTTGTTCCTTTAAGCTCATCTCACTTTCATGTCTTCGACTTCTGGTATCGTTCATCTCGTTGGCGCCGGTCCTGGCGATCTTGGCCTCGTCACCTTCCGCGCGAAGGAACTCATCTCGCAGGCCGACGTGCTTGTTTACGACTATCTCGTTCATCCTGAACTGGTGAAATGGTGCCGTCCCGAGTGTGAAATTTTCTACGTCGGGAAAAAAGCCGGGTGCCATTCCGTCCCGCAGGACGAAATCGAGTCGCTGCTCGTTACCCATGCCAAAGCCGGTAAGAAGGTCGTGCGCCTCAAAGGCGGCGATCCCTACATCTTTGGACGTGGCGGTGAGGAAGCCCGCACGTTGGCCAAGGACGGGATTCCGTTTGAAGTCGTTCCTGGTGTCACCGCCGCCATCGCCGCCGGTGCCTATGCCGGCATCCCGCTCACCTATCGCAACATCAGCACGTCGCTCGTTCTGCTCACCGGTCACGAAGATCCGACGAAGAAGGAGACGCAGGTGGATTGGCGCAGCTACGGTGCGTTGAAAAACACCACGCTCGCGATCTACATGGGCATGGGCCACCTCGAGTTCATCCTGACCGAGTTGCAGGCCGGCGGACTGTCCGTCGATACGCCCGCGGCGGTCGTGCAATGGGCTTCGCTTGGTCGCCAGCGCAGTGTGACCGGAACGATCGGCACGCTGGCCAACCTCGTTAAAACCTCCGGCCTCGCCGCGCCTGCGATCATTTTTGTGGGCGAAGTCGTGCGAGATCACGAGAGCATCGACTGGTTCGAGCATCTGCCGCTCTTCGGGCGTCGCATCGCCATCACCCGCACCCGCGACCAGAACAGCGAACTGCGCGATAAACTCGAGACGCTCGGGGCCGAAGTGCTCGAACTCCCGCTCATCACTATCAGCAAAGATACCGATCGCCTCGGGTTCGTGGAGATCCTCGCGGAACTCGGGACCTACGACTGGATCGTTTTCACGAGTGCCAACGGCGTTCGCTACTTCTTCGAAGATTTTCTCAAAGGATTTAAGGACATCCGCTCGCTGGGCATGTTGCGCTTCGCCTGCGTGGGCAAGGCCACCGCTCGCGAGATCGAACGCTACCATATCAAAGTCGAGTGCATGCCGGACACCGCCACCGGTTCGTCGCTGGCCGATGCGTTGATTGCCACGGGCAGCCTGGACAGTGCCAAAGTCATCGTCGTCACCGGCAACCTCAACCGCGACGTCCTCGTGCGTAAACTCGAAGCCGGCGGCGCGATCGTAGACAGCCTGCTGCTCTACAAGACCGAGAAGACCGATCTCACCGACGATCCGGTCGCAGACGACTTCCGCGAAAAGGGCGCCGATGCGATTCTCTTCGCGAGCTCGTCCGCCGTGTCATCCTTCGCCGAGCAGTCCGCCACGCTCGCTCTGTCTGCTAATGCCAAGACCCCGCTGATCGGCAGCATCGGTCCGCAGACCAGCGAAACGATGAAGCGTGTCGCGATGGAGATCGGTTTCGAAGCCAAGAAGCCAAGCCTCGATTCGCTCATCGACGCCCTATTGAAGCAGCTCAAGTAGACGTTTCGGCCCGGTCGTTTATAGCAACGTGAACTCACCTCGCTTATCTGTGCTTGGGTGATCACTAAACCGGTCAAGAGGCTTTGAGCTTTGGGAAAAGCATTATTTGAAATCGTGGGAGGCTTGTGTGGGCACGCCGACGACACGGAGTGCCTCGATTTTCTCCGCTTTCACGTGAATGACGCCGGCGCGGCTTTGCAGACGACCACTGATGCGAAGAGCCGGCTCTTCGTTGATAACCATGCGGAATCGTTCGAAAAGAGCGGAGGCGACGATGGCGTTGGCCACGCCGGTTTCGTCTTCGAGTGAAATGAACACCGTGCCCTTGGCCGTGCCGGGGCGCTGGCGGCAGATGACACTGCCGCCAATGATGACTAAGTCGCCGGTCTTGCCCAACGGAAGATCAGCGGCGCACCAGACCTCCGGAAGTTGGTCGCGGACGATGCTCATTGGGTGATCCCCAGATGTAAGGCTCATCGTTCGATAATCGGCTTGGACACGTTCGCTCAGTGCCATGGGAGCGAGGGGCGTGTCGGCTTCGTTGGTCTCGTCCAGGAGTCCGCCGGCATGTTGGAAAAGGCTTTCCTCGGAAGACCAGGCGGCTTCGACCTGCCAAAGAGCGGCACGGCGATGCCCTGCGAAAATGTTGAGGGCACCCACGGAGGCCAGTGCCCGGCGCTCGGAGGCGTTGAAGGCGCTGCGACGGAGGAAATCGGCCAACGATGAGAACGCGTTCATGGCGCGTTGGGTGGTGAGCTCGCGAACGACCGATTCGCGCAGGCCTTTGACGAAACGAAGTCCGATGCGAATCACGTTGGGGCCTTCGACCGTGCAGTCCCATGCGGAATGCTGAACGCAGGCGGGACGAACCTTAAGTTTCCGGCGACGCCCGTCCTGAACCAGTGTGGATGCGGAATAAAATCCCATTGGCTGGTGGTTGAGCAGGCTGGCGTAGAACTCGGCGGGGCGGTGGATCTTGAGCCACGTGCTGGCGTAAGCGAGTAACGCGAACGAAATGGCATGGCTTTCGGGGAACCCGTAGAGCGCGAACGTCTCGGTGGCGTGAACAAGTTTTTCGGCGACGGTGGAGGAGTAACCTTTGGCCAGGACAGACGACCGAAGTTTGGTGAGCACACGGATGAGGCGGGCGTCATCACGATCGAAACCTAGCGCACGTCGCATTTCTTCGGCTTCCGAGCCGTTGAATCCCGCGATTTCCATGGAGAGTGCAAGCATCTGCTCTTGGAAAAGGATGACTCCAAAAGTGCGTTGGAGAACGGGGCGGGCGAGGTGATCGACCTCGGGATCGACACAGAAGTATTTAATGTTTCGGTCGGCCCGACGCTCCATCAGCGGACCCATAATGCCACCGATAATCGGGCCGGGGCGCACAATGGCGACGGCCATGGCGACATCGTAAAACTCGCGTGGTTGCAGACGGGGCAGCGTAGCCATCTGGGCACGCGATTCGATTTGGAATACGCCGATGGTGTCGCCCGCGCACATCATGTTGTAGGTTGCTTCGTCTCCTGCCGGGACTGTGTTGAGTTCGAAGGGCCGTGAGTTTTCGCGGCAAAGGCGCTGGCAGTCTTGCAGCACGGCCATCATGCCTAGGCCGAGAAAATCAATTTTAACCAGGCCAAGGTTCTCGCAGTCGTCCTTGTTCCATTGAACGATGGTTCGGCCTTCCATGGTGGCGCTCTCCACGGGAACAATTGTATCTAGTCTTCCCGGGCAAAGAATCATGCCGCCTGAATGCTGACCAAGATGACGGGGGAGGTGGTTGATCCCCTGGCAGAGGTTTACCATGACAGACAGGCGCGGATGATTTGCCGGTAAGCCGGATGTCTTAAGCTGCTGTTCGAGACCAAGCGTGTGAGGGAAGTCACCGTTGGCGTAGAGCGAGGAGTAACGATCCAGCACGTCGTCGGGAACGCCAAGAACCTTGCCGATTTCGCGAGCGGCGCCGCGTCCGCGGTAGGTCACGACATTGGCGACCATGGCAGCTCCCCGTCGTCCAAATCGAGTGTAGACATCCTGGATGACTTTTTCGCGCAGGGGTCCACTCGGGAGATCAAGGTCGATGTCCGGCCAGCAAGGATGTTCGCCTTTCCCAATACGGCCTTCGCTGAGAAAGCGTTCGAAGAGGAGATTGTGCTTTGTGGGGTCGACCGCAGTTATGCTGAGAGCATAACAGACCGCGCTGTTGGCGGCGGAACCGCGGCCTTGAATGAGAATGTTGTCTTCGCGGCAGCGCCGGCAGACATCCCAAACAATCAGGAAGTATCCGGAGAAACCGAGTTTCGCGATGAGCCCGAGCTCTTTTTCGATCTGTTCTTTAAGCGGGCCCGTCATCACGGAGAACCTTTTGGCTGCGCCTTCATAGGTGCGTTTGCGCAGGTGACTGTCCATGGTCTCACCGGGGTCTACCGGGTAATCGGGAAACTCGTAGCCAAGTTTTTCCAAGGTGAAATCAAGGCGGTCGGCGAGGCGTGTGGTGTTGATGATCGCCTCGGGATAATCGTGGAAAAGATCACGCATTGCCTGTGCGGATCGCAGGTGACGATCATGGTTTAAGGAGAGCAGTCGGCCAGCGGCATCGAGCGTGGTGTGGTGTCGCAGACAAGTGAATACATCGACGATCGCTCGCTGTTCGGGCGTAGCGTGAAGCACGCCGCCGGTGGCCAAGAGCGGCAGCTGGCGCGAGGCGGCGAGATCGGACAGCATACGCAAAGCGGGTTCCTCTCCGCGGACACGATGACGTTGCAACTCTACGTAAAGGCGATCGTCACCGAAGGCGGCGGAGAGTTTGGCGAGAGCGGCGGAGGCTCCGGCTTCGCCGTTGCGTTGCCAGCCACGAAGGAGCGGACCCTGTTCGTCGCCGGTGAGGGCGATCAATCCTTCGGAGCGGGCGGTGAGCTCGGACCACGAGGCAAAGCACGGACGTTTACGGGCGTGAGGATCGATGCCGGGTGCTTGATCGAACGGGGCGATATCGGGCGAACGCGGGTTGAGTTTTGCGTCGGAGATGAGACGGCAGAGGTTTTGATAACCGGTGCGATTCTGGACGAGGAGCGGAACCACGCTGCCGTCTTCTATGGTGATCTCGGCTCCGACCAGCGGATGAATTTTGTGCTCGTGGGCTTTGGAGTAGACGCGGGGTGCGCTGAACAAGCCGTCGCGATCGAGAACCGCCAGTGCGCTCAGGCCGAGCTTGGCCGCGGTCTCGGTGAGATGCTCGGGCAAGGAGGCTCCTCGCAAAAAACTGAAGGCGCTGGCGGCGTGGAGTTCGACGTAGTCGTTGGGCATGCGGCGGAGATCAGTCGTATTCGCCCTCTAGGAAGCAGCCTTGGGGGGTGCGGATGAGCCGGTAGAGTGCGTTGGTTTCGATGTCCCACTCTTCGCGTGTCCATGCTTGGTCCTGTTGCCACCAATCTCCCGACGCCAGCCACGGGCCCCGCACTTCGCGAACAGTGCCTTCGGATTGGGCAGTGCGAACGTAAATCGGAAGCCGGGTGTCGGAGGAGAATTCAACGAGGACAGGCAACGGTGGCCGATAACGACGCAACACGAGGCCTTGGGGCGGATGCACGAACGCACGCGGTTCGTTGGTTGGCGCAATTTCACTGGAAGGTGCGGTGAGCGTAAACGCATCGGGCCGGTGCGTGTCTTTCAAGACTGGTGTGCCGATGCGGTCGGAGCCAACGAGAGCCGCGATGCGGGCAAGTGTTTCTGCGAAGCGGTGGGTATCGCGGAGGGCGCGGTCGAAAAGCCCTTGCTGGCGAGTAGCGACACGGATGGGAGTAAGGTCGAGTTGAAGGCCGGTGACCGCAGTGGAAGTGCGCAGGCTTTCAAGGTAGGTTTGCAGGGTGTTGAACAACACTTCGGCGTGCGTGGAAGGCTCCGGCAGGCGTAACGTGCGTGCGAGCATGGTCTCGTCAGCGAGTTTAAGGGACAACGTGAGTTCGGCGGCGGCGAGGGACGCGGTTTGCAACTCAATGACGAGGCGGTCGACAAAACGTCGTAACAGAAAGAGGAGCGGCTCGAGGGTTTCCATTTCGTAGTCGCAGTCCATCGAAGCAGAGAAGGCGGGTGGCGGGACGAGGAGATGGAGCGGGCGGGTGACTTCGCCAGCGGCGCGTTCCCAGAGAGCGAGCCCTGCGGGACCGAGACGCTGGGCAACGGAGGCTTTGGGGAGATCGGTGAGATCGCCGAGCGTGCGCAGGCCCCAGCCCGCAAGAATTGCCGCAAGTTCCCTGGGGGGATCAGCGGCAGCGAGGGGCAGAGGTGCGAGGAAGGCGCGCTCGCTGCCAATCAAGAGCAATGGGCTGGCATGACGCGCAGCATAGAGCGCCAGCAAAGGGGTGGGGCCGGCGCCTGCAGTTGCGTGCAAGCCGAGCGCGGTCAGCCGGTCTAACGCTTCGCGCAGCGCAGGCTCACGCCGGCGAGCGGTGAGTCCGTCGATTTGAAGCGAGTATACGCCAGGCGCGGTGGCTTCGACAAAAGGGGAAATTCCGAAAGCGGCGGCGAGCAGGCCGGAGTTTGCATCGGTCTCAGCATCGTCGCGCGGAGTAAGGATGCGCAGTGACGCGCAGCGGGACAGGGCTTGCGAAGATGTCTGGCCGGGGTGAACTCCGCAGGCGCGCGCAGAGTCGGTGCAAGCCAACAGGTGCGGTGGTCGCGTTGAGGAATCGAGCAATGCAACCGGCCGACCTCGCAAAGCGGTTTCGGTGCGGAGCAACGCTTGTAGTGCGAAGTCGGCGACGTGGAGAACGGCGAACATCAGAGCGCGGCGGGTTGCGATGCTTAACCGTTGGCAACGGAGAGACGTTGACGCTGGCGAGAGACATCGAGGTCGACCGCCAGGTGCGGTCGATCAACCGAAAGCGCTGAGAGCGGGAGGGCGCGATCGATTTGCAGGCGTAGTTGAGCGCTCGATACGAGCGTGGCCGGAGTAAGCACCACAAAGGCAAGATCGGTCTGCTCGGCGGCGCGTTGCAGCCGATACCAAGTGGCGGCGGCGATGCGACGAAGTCCGGGCAGCGGGCAGGAAACGAAATCAAGGAGGACGAGATCGAGATTGGCCTCGCGCGCCAATAGATCGGCCACCGGCATGGCGTCGGCTGGCGTGCGACAACGCACCCAGAGCAAATGCGAAAGATCCGTCTCAGGGAAGGATTGCGGGTCGAACTGGTCGGCACCGTCAATCAAGGCAACGCGGGCGGGAAGGGCGCGGGTGACGGCGAGCAGTTGGGCAATAAACAACTGACTCCCCGTGCTGGCTCCGGCGCAGACGAGCTCGGTCAACGCGTGGCGGGGGAGGCCGCCGGTGGCGTCATCGACCGACGGAATTCCGGTGGGCAACACGCCGCCGGCCGGGCGCGAGGCTTGCGGGAAACGGGTGGCCAGCAGCTGGCGAAGCGACGAGAGACTGGCGGCGGCAGGAGGCACGGGACGGAATCATGCGAAGACCGAAAGGTGGCGACGCGAGGTGGACTGCTCAGGCCGCGCGCGTGCGGCGGATGACGCCCACGAGGACGCCTTGGCATTCGAGGCCGTTTTCGGGATGGATGTCGGGGTAGCGCGGGTTTTCGGGATGAAGCACGGGCGCGCCATCCTGGTAGCGCAGGCGTTTGAGCGTCGTGGTGTTTTCGTCGATGAGGGCGGCGATGATGTCGCCCTCGCGCGGCTCGCGGCTTTCGAGCAAGGCGAGGTCACCGTCCACGATGTGTGCGTCGATCATCGAGTCGCCGTTGACGCGCAGCGCCCAGAGCTTCCGGGCGCGGGCCGGGGGGATGCCGAAAAGCGCGGGATCGATGCCGGCGGTCTCATCGGAGATTTGTTCTTCGATCGTCGGCCGGCCGGCGGGGATGCTGCCGTAGATCGGCACGGTGAAGAGCTGGGTTTGCACAGCGCGCGCCTTGAGGCCCCATGTGCGGTCGTCGATTTTCTCGATCGCGCCTTTTTTGGCGAGACCGCGCAGGTGGTTCATCACGGCGTTCTGGCTCGCGTAACCAAACTGTTTTTGGATGTCGCGCGTGCTGGGCGGGATGCCGCGCGCGCCTTGGGTTTCACGCACGAAATCGAGGATGGCTTCTTGTTTTTCGGTGAGCATGGCGGGTATATGTTCAAATGAACATGCCGCGTGTTTTTCTCCAATCACAAATATGCGACGGTGAGTTAACCCGTTTGGACAGCCGCTGGTTGGGGGACGTTTTTCCTTACAGCCGCGATGGAATCACGGATGTGCCCTGCGGGTGACAACCTGATTCACGCTGTAAATGCCACGAGGTAACGTGGGCGCTTTAACGATTTTCAACGCTTCCCCGTAATACTCATCCAATGCCTTACGACGATGCAGCCCGGTATCCACGCGCCACCTACCGGGTTCAACTACATGCTGGCTTCACCTTGGACGATCTGACGGCCAGAATCCCTTACCTGCATGCGCTCGGGATCTCGGATGTTTATTGTCCGCCGCTTTTTCAGGCATCGGCGGGGAGCAAACACGGTTACGACGTTTGCGATTATCGCCGGGTGAGCCGCGATCTGGGCGGTGAGGAGGCGCTGGCGCGGTTATCGGCGGCTTTACGGGAACGAGGCATGGGCTTGTTGCTGGATTTTGTGCCCAATCACATGGGGATCGAGGGGACGCTTAACACGTGGTGGCGCGACGTCCTCGAGCAAGGGCAGCAGTCATCGTATGCGGCGTTTTTCGATATCCGCTGGCAGACGCGCGTGGTCGGGCAACCTACGCAGATCATGCTGCCGCTTCTGCCGGATCATTACGGGTGCTTGTTGCAGGAAGGGAAACTGGGACTGGTGAGCGACGAGGGGGCTTTGGAAATCGCGTGTGGGGAAATGAGATTTCCGGTGCGAGCCGGCACGTATGCGGAGATTTTGCAGGCAACCGGTATGGAGGTGCTGCACGCGCAGGGTGCTTCGTTTTTGGAATTCGAGGAGGCATGCAAAAAATCACCGCAGAGCGAAACCGCTGCCGATCGGCTTGCTCATCAGAAAGCGCAGTTGGGGCAACTGCTCGCGGACAATGTCGAGGCGAAGGCGCAACTCGAGGCCGTGATCGCGCGACTCAACGGCACGCCGGGTGATCCCACGAGTTTTGATGCGTTGGACCGGTTGATCGAAGGACAACACTACCGCCTGGCCCGTTGGCAGGCGGGCGCGCATGGAATCAACTACCGGCGGTTTTTCGCGATCAACACGCTGGTGGGCTTACGCATGGAGGACGAAGCGGTGTTTGCGGAAACTCACGCGACGCTGGCGCGCCTGCTTCGCGACGGCGTGGTGACGGGCGTGCGTATCGATCACATCGACGGCTTGCGAGATCCGCAGGCTTATCTGGAACGTCTGCGCCGATTGACGCAGGAAAATCGTCCGGCGGGTTCGCCTATGGCGTATGTAATCGTGGAGAAAATCCTGGGCCAAGGAGAACGGTTGCCCGCTACTTGGTCGGCGCATGGCACGACCGGTTACGACTTTATTCCGCAACTGGCAGGACTCTTCACGGCGAGAGAGAACGAGCAGGCGCTGGATGAGATCCATCGTGATTTTACAACGTGCGATAATGGCTTCCTGCGCGAGGTCACCGATTGCAAAAGGACGGTCATCCGCGAGCTCTTCCCGAGCACCGTTTTGACGCTCGCGCAGGCATTGCACGACCTGATTCAGATTGATCGGCGTTGGCGCGACCTGACGGTTTCCGAGCTTTCCGCGGGGATCCAGGAACTGATCATCGGCCTGGCCGTGTATCGCACGTATCGGCGAAGCGACGAATCGCTCCGCCCGGAGGATCAGACCGCAATCACGCGAGCATGGGTCGCCGCGACCCGCAATAACCCGCGCATCGAGCCCAAGCTAGTGAAGTTTGTCAGCACCGTGTGGTCGGGCGAGTATCCGGAGGGCGGGGCGGACAAGACGTATCGGGAAAAAATTACGGAGTGGGTGCTGAGTTTGCAGCAATACACCGGAGCGGTGATGGCAAAGTCGGTCGAGGACACGGCCTACTACACTTACAACCGTTTGATCGCGTTGAACGAAGTGGGCGGGTTTCCGGAGCAGTTTGGCGCGCCCATCGAGGCATTTCACGAGGTAACGCTCACGCGTCGGGACCATTGCCCGGCGTCGATGCTCACGACTTCAACCCACGACACCAAAGTGAGCGAGGACGTGCGGGCGCGGCTTTATGCACTTTCGGAAATTCCCGAGGAATGGTCCGGCTGGATAAGCGAATGGAGTTCGCTCAATGCCACTCACAAAACCCTTATCGGTGGCCGACTCGCGCCGGATGCATCCGAGGAATACCGGCTTTATCAAACACTTCTAGGTGCGTGGCCGCTGAACGCAGACAGACCGGACGAGACGTTTCGGAAACGCATCGGCGACTATTTCGAGAAGGCAATCAACGAGGCCAAAGTAAACACAACGGCGGCACATCCTTCGCCAGACTGGATTGCGGCGTGCCGGCGTTTCTCGGACGCGATTCTGTCCGAGGATGATGGCAACCGTTTCCTGGAGCGTTTTCGCCCGGCAG
>JBEVND010000120.1:0-4792 GCA_040508285.1 Rariglobus sp.
CACCGGCGAAGTCGAGGACATGCAACGCGACCCATCCTCTTTTAACGGCACCGGCATCGCCGAAGTCGTCGCCCACTATGAAAAAATCATCCGCGCCCTGCCCGAGAAACCGATCATCATCGGCCACTCCTTCGGCGGACTCATCACGCAGCTCCTCGTCGACCGCGGACTCGCCGCCGCCGGCGTCGCCATCGACTCCGTCCCACCCAAAGGAATCTACGTCCTCCCGTTTTCGACCTACGAAGCCCTCACGCCCGCGCTCGCCAATCCCTTCAACGCCCGCGGCACCTACCTCTTCCCCTTCGCCCGCTGGTGGCGCGTATTCGCGAACACACTACCGGAAGTCGAAGCCCGCGCCGCCTACGCCGAGCAGGCCATCGCCGCACCCGGCAAAGCGATCTTCCAAGCCGCGCTGTCCAACATCACGCCCGGCTCGCTCGCCACAGTCAATTTCAAGAACCCCACCCGCGCCCCACTGCTCATCATCGGCGGAGAAAAAGACGTGATCATGCCCGCCGCCCTCAGCCGCAAAATCTACACGAAGCACCGCGCCTCGCCGTCGATCACCGCCTACAAGGAATTCCCCGCCCGCAGCCACTACCTCATCGCCGAAAAAGGCTGGGAAGAAGTCGCCGACTACGCCCTCACATGGGCTGAAGGCGCGGGCGCCTGATCAGGCGAACTTCGTCAACCTGATCGCGGAGACGCCGCCCACGCGGCATGCCGAAAGGCATCGATATCGCTTGGTCTCGTCCAACCACGCTGATTCAGCGTGAGGGGATTACTCCGGTCACAACCGGCGCCGGTCGCACGATTGCTCAGGGTGCCGGAGGAGCCCCAAAATTGTTAAGTCCGCAACCCGAGGCGAAATACCTGCCCTTTGCCGGGAAACACGATTATGACTTCGAGTCGTTCTTACCCCATCCCCATGAAAATCCGAACCAAAGTCCTCGTCGGATTTACCCTGTTGCTCGCTGTTGTCCTCATCCATGGCCTGGTCGAATACCGCCACGCAACCTCCGCAAAACGCGACCTCAACTTGTTCGAGTTTTCCTCCCTGCGGGAAACGGTTATCGCCAACGAACTCCTGGACGTCGTCGCCCATCTCGAACTCGCCCTCGCCCAAGGCACCTCGGCCGGGAATTTCGAATCCGGGACTACGATCTCCGGCTTTTCGACCCTCATGGAAAAGGCGGTCCGCGCCACATCCGCCGGTATCTCCCTCGCCGAGGCGAACGGCAATCAGACCGTCGTCGAGGAAGAACTGGCCGAGCTGAACCTGCTCAAGGATCTCGACGTTCGCTTCGGCGCCGTCGCCCAAAAATGGCACGTTCTTTCCGGCGCCGATGTCCCCGCCGACCAGCGCTGGCTGCTTGCCCAACAAGCACTCGCCGAGCTCCAACGCGACGTGAAGCCGTTGGTGAGACAATACCGCGACAACTCGATCGACGAGTTGCTGGAGCACAGCGAGCGAATCCAACAACGCGCCGATCTCGCTCTCCTCTGGATGCTCGGTGCGGCCCTCACCGCCTTCATCGTCACCGCGCTCGCGAGTTACTGGATCGTCCGCACCGTGATGAAACCGCTCTACGAGGCGGTCGGTGCAGCCAACGAGATCACCCAGGGAAATCTTCACCGCCGCCTGCGCGTCGACGGCAATGACGAGTTCGCCCTGCTGGCCTCTTCCTTCAATCAGATGCTCGACAACCTCGCCGCGACCGCCGGTGCCCGAGATGAGCTGCGTCTCCTCGCCAACGCCCGTGCCGTGGAACTCGACAACCTCTTCACGGTCGCGACCGACGCCATCGCCATCGCCGGGCGCGACGGCTTTTTCGTCCGCATCAACTCCGCCTTCCCGGCGCTCCTCGGCTACACTGAAGAGGAAATGCTCAAGCGGCCCTTCCTCGACTTCGTCCATCCCGACGACCGCGATATGACCCGCGCCGAGTCTGCAAAACTTCTTCTCGGAGAGGCCTCCGCCGATTTCGAAAACCGCCAGCTCTGCAGCGACGGCTCGTTTAAATGGCTTTCATGGAGCGCCCGTGTGCACCTCGCGTCCGGCCTGTTCTACGCCATCGGCCGCGACGTCACCGCCAAGAAGGCCACCGAATTCGCCCTGCAGGAGAGCCAGGACGAGTTCCGTCGGTTGAACGAAAGCCTCGAGCAGATGGTCGCCACGCGCACCGAAAAATTGCGCGAGAGCGAGGAGGGGTTCCGCCGGCTGGTGGATGGTGTCAAAGACTACGCGATCTTCATGCTCGATGCGGAGGGCCTGATCGTAAGCTGGAACGCCAGCGCCGAACGTATCCACGGTTACCTCGCCGATGAAATCGTTGGCCGGCATTTCTCGAAATTTTACCGGCCCCAGGATGTTGCCTTGGATAAACCGTCCCAAGCCATCCGCGCCGCCCGCGAGACCGGCCGCTTCGAGGAAACCGCCTGGCGCTCCCGCGACGACGGCCGCGATTTCCTCGCCCTCACCGTCATCACCGCGATTCGAGACGACGAAGGACACCTGCGCGGCTTCGCCAGCATCGTCCGCGACATCACCAAACAGCAGCAGGTCCTCGACGAACTCGAGCAACAGCAAGGGTTGTTCCGCCTGCTGATGGAGAACCTTGCCGAAGGCGTGGTGGCCTGCGACGCCGCCGGCAAACTTACCTTCTTCAACAAAACCGCGCGCGAGTGGCATGGCACCAACATCCTCGACATCCCGCCCGACCGGTGGCCCGACAGCTTCGGCCTCTACGCCGCCGATGGTGTCACTCCCCTGCTCCCCGCGCAAATTCCCCTCATGCGCGCGACCGCCGGCGAACGCATCCGCGACGTCGAAATGGTTCTAATCCTCAAAGATCATCCCGCCCGCCACATCGTGGTCAGCGGAGACGCACTGCAGGACGCCTCGGGACAGACGCTCGGCGCCGTCGTCGTCATGCACGACGTCACCGACCGCCGGAACGCCGAGCGACACAACCTTCGCACCCAGCGTCTCGAAAGCATCGGCACCCTCTCCGGCGGCATCGCCCACGACCTCAACAACGCGCTTTCCCCGATCTTGATGGGCATCGAGTTGCTCAAGATGCGCTACCCCGATTCGAGCTCGTTTCTGGATGCAATGGAAACCAGTGCCAAACGCGGAGCCAGCATGGTCAGGCAGCTGCTCACCTTCGCCAAGGGTGTGGACGGCCAGCGCGTCCCGCTGCAGCCGCACCACCTGATCGCCGAAATCGAAAGCATCATCGAGCGGACCTTCCCGAAGAACATCGAGCTGGTCGTAAATCTCGGGGAAACCCTCCGCCCGATCCTCGGCGACTCGACCCAGATCCATCAGGTTCTGCTCAACCTCTGCGTCAACGCCCGCGACGCCATGCCCGACGGCGGCACGCTCACGATCGAGGCGCAAAACCACACCGTCGACGCCCTCTACGCCAGCAACGTTCCCAACCTCAAACCCGGCCGGCACATCCGTATTCAGATACGGGATACCGGAACAGGGATCCCGCCCGCGATCATCGAGCGTATCTTCGAACCGTTTTTCAGCACCAAGGGCCCCGACCGCGGCACCGGCCTCGGCCTCTCCACCGTGATCGGTATCGTCCGCAGCCACTCCGGGTGCGTGCAGGTCTATTCCACCCCGGGCGAAGGCACGCTGTTCTCCGTTTACCTCCCGGTCGCGGAAGAAGGTGCCGACGTGAGCGCCACTCCCTTCGCCCCGAATATTGGCTTTGAAGGCAACGGGCGCTTCATCTTGGTGGTCGAGGACGAGCCCGCGGTCCGGGAAATCGCCCGCGCCGTGCTCACCTCGCTGGATTTCAAAGTGATCACCGCAACCGACGGCGAAGACGCGATGCGCCATCTGACCGCCGACCAGCCGAAGCTGTCTTTGGTGATTACCGATTTTCACATGCCGAAGATGGACGGCCTGAGTTTCGTCAAAATCGCCCGCGAGCTCATGCCAGGAACGCCCATCATAGTTTCCAGCGGCCGCCTGGAAAAATCCGACGCCGACCAACTGGCCGCCTTGGGCGTCCGCAGCCTCCTCCATAAGCCCTTCACGCAAGGCGACCTCGTCAAATCCCTCCAACACGTCTTCACCCACGGCTCCTCCCAGCCCTTCCGAACACTTCCGGTGTAAAGGAATCAGGCACCGCCCTCCACTGGCCGAGTCCCCCAACGCGCCGAGTCACGCCCTCACTTGGGCCGAAAACCCAACCAGCTAACGCTGCCGAAGATACCCACGCGTCAGCGCCAACCCGCCCGCCCACAGCGCGAGTCCCGCCAGCGCCGGCACGATGTGGCGCCAGTCCGTGTAGCCCACCCACGCGTGCATGCCCAGCGTCGCCGCATACGCCGGCGCGCCCAGTCCCGCAACCGCCCACCACAGCCACGACGCCCCGCGTTGGTGACACCACAACACCGGCAGCAACATCCCCACCCCCGACGCCCACAACATCCCGCCCAACGTCGCGCGGTCATGCGCCACCACCGACACGACGCGCTCGCCCATCGCCTGCACGCCCGCCGCGTCCAGACACAGAAACGCCAGATCCTCGCTCACGAAGACCTGCGTCATCCCGATCCCCAAGATGACACACCCCGCCAGCACCAGCCCGACCGCGTGCACGACCCAGCACAACTGCCCCCACTGCGCCCGCCGCCAGACCGCATCCTCGTCGTCACGCGGCACCGCCCCCGCCGCCCGCCCGCCGTCCGCGCCGACCATGATCTGCACCGTGAGCTGAAACAGCACCGCCGCCACGAACGCGTGCAACGTGTCGAAATACCCGAAGCC
>JBEVND010000132.1:0-4887 GCA_040508285.1 Rariglobus sp.
CTCCGGCCAACGCCGTCGCGCCGAGCTTCATGTAGAGCACGCCACCGACCGAGGCGCCACTCGTCACGCCGACCAAGCCGGGATCGGCGAGCGGATTGCGAAATAATCCCTGCATCGTCGCGCCGCAGATCGCGAGAACTGCGCCAATCACCAGAGCCGACAACGACCGCACGAGGCGAATATCAAAAATCACCGTGCGCCCGACCGCCGAGAGCTCGTCGCCCCGACCGGTAAACGCGAGGAGCAGATCGCTCCACGAGATCGAAGCCGCACCGAGGCGAATCGTGCAAAGGAACGTCGCCCCGAGCGCGAGCACGAGCACGATGAAAAACCAACGCCGGCCGATCGCACTCGTGATCATCTCGAAGAAAACAACGTCAACAACGGCAGCACGCTGCGTCAGTGGGCATGCAGCATCTTGGTGACGTCGAGCACGGCCTCACCCAGGCGAGGACCGAAAACCAAGTGATACGTCATATCGATTCCCTGCACGCGGCCCGTCCGCATCGCACGGGACGCAGCCATCCACGGCGGCGCGGTTTCGAGCGAGAGCGCAGTGCCACCGCCATGCAGCTTTTTCGCGTAGAGGATGAAATCGGGATCGAGCTCGAGGAGCGTTTCGGGCGAGATGGATTTGTATCCATTAAAGCCCGACAACGGGTTCACCGCGCCGGCCATCTGGATCAGCCCGGTGGCAGCGGTGTTGTCACCGGCGGCCTGCAATGAGCTGCCGCTTACGCCCATGACAAAAATTACCTTGGGCGTGCGGCCCGAGGCTTTTGCGAGCGCAGTGGCTTCGGTCAGTTGCGAACGAAGTTTGTCGGCCAAAGCGTCCGCTTCCTTCGTGCGACCAACGGCGGCGCCGACCTGTTCGATCATGGCGATCGTGTTCTCAGCCGAGGGCTTGGCTTGGAGATAAACGAACTTGGCGCCCGAGTTCTTAAGGAGTTCGACTTGTTGCGACGGACCGGTGCCGAAATCGGCCACAATCACCGTCGGATTTTTCGACAGCACGCCCTCGGCGCTGATGGTGCGGAAGTAGCCAACATCGGGCAGCGCCGCCGCCGCGCGTGGATACATGCTGGATGCATCGCGCGCGACCACTTCATCGCCGGCACCGAGAGCGAAAACAGTCTCGGTCACGGGTGCGCCCAGCGTCACGATACGCTCGGCGGCAACCAGGTTGGCAAGGGGCGTGAGCAACGCCGCGATTAACAGGGAACGGGAAGAGATCATGTGATTACTTGCGAGCGGTGTGTCCGTGTCCCTGGCCGTCACCGCCGACGTGGGAAACCTTGGTCCAATCGGTGGGATCAACGTCGAACGCCTGGCCAAAGCCGCACACGAGGCGTCCGCGAGCCGGGGTGAGCTGCACGACATGGAAATCCACCATGCCTTCGAGATGCTGCATCACGGGACCAAACTTCTCTTTCATCGCAGTCATCACGCTAACGAACACCGGAGTGTCGCGTTCGATGAGCGTCGCGGAGCAACGCAGCGTGAGGCGCTTGCGGGCGAGAAGTTGAGCCGCGGTGTTTTCGTCCTCGATCACGAGGAGACTGGCCTTGCCGGTCTCACGGAGATTTTTCGTGTGCGCGGACATTTCGCTAACGTAGGTATGCAGCGTGCCGTCGGCCGAGAGAACGACCGGTGCAACCGAAGCGTCGGGTTCTCCGGCGGACGAGGCCGTGCCGAGAATCGCGGTGCGCAGGCCGGACTTAAGTTGCTCGATGGCGGCGCGGGCCTTCGCCGTGGCGGCGTCGGGGTTGGCGACGGCCGGTTGTTTGGCTGCGCGCGCCATGCCGACGAGCACCATGTGCGCGTCTTCGGGCGAAGTCAGCGCCTTCTCGAAAGCGATGCGCACGGGGCTTTCGCCGGCAGGCTCCGTCACCGCGAGGTCGATGCCCGTCTGGTCGATGCCGGTGAGGCGTGCGGCGGTCGCCGTGGTGCGGCGCGCGAAGTGATGCGCGTAGTTCAAAATCGCATCGGCATGGTCCTCATTCATGTGATCGAGGATGTGCGCGGCTTTTTCGGCGGGGAAAAAGGTGTCGGACGAGGAAAGAGCGGATGTGGCGGACGAAGACATATGACGCGTGGTTAAGAAATGAGAGAGCGCGAGGCGTGAAGGGCTGGATAATAGAGGTCGGCCATGAACCGCAGCGTCCCCGTTTTTGCGTATTTCTTACTGAAATTTGCCTTCACGAATCGGTTGCAGAGTGAACAATCAGACACAGATAATATGATATTGAGACTCTTTATCATAAAACCGTGATGGTTTGGCCCGCGATGTTGGTCAAAACAAAATATGAGACCGAGTCTCACAAATATGCTAAGTCAGCCATTTACGTCGATTTTAACTCCCAAATACATCGAAACGGGCCGCCAGTGAAAAACGTAACGCCTACCGTGAAACGCACAGGATTGCTCACCGCCATCCTGTCGATGGATGAGAAAGGCGGTCACGCCCTGTCGGCAATCAGCTGGGCGCTGTTGGTTGCTGGTCGTTGACCGAGCTCTTCAGCCTGCCCAGGCGACTCGGCCTGGCTCTGACTTAACGCTTCGTTCCCGCCACCAAATCGGCAGCCCGAAGACCGAGCGCAGGACCTACTTTGGCGCGGTCGGCCAAGTGATCGCGGATCACGTTGACCAAAGCACTGCCGACCACGACGCCATCGGCGAGCTTGGCGACTTCGCTGACATGCGCCCGTGTGCCGATGCCGAAACCGACGACGACCGGGAGCGGCGTGTGGCGTTTGATCGCGTTAACCGAATCGGCGATGTTGGCCGCCACGGAATCGCGCACCCCCGTCACGCCTTCGCGCGACACATAATAGATAAAACCGGTCGCGGCTGCACCGATCCGCGCCAGACGCGCTTCGGGCGTCGTGGGGGCAACGATGAACACCGTCTTCACTCCGTGAGCGGCACAGGCCGTCTGGACGTCCGACGCCTCCTCGGGCGGCAAGTCGAGCGTGAGCATGCCATCGACCCCAGCCGCCTTGGCTTCTCGCACGTAGGCATCGACGCCATTGGAGAACACCAAGTTGTAGTAAGTGTAGAAAACGATGGGCGTATCAGGCGCGAATTCGCGGATGCGGCGCACGAGCTCGAACACGCGCGCGGCGGTCATGCCACCTTCGAGCGCGCGTTGGGCGGCGAGTTGGTTGGTCAAGCCATCGGCCAGCGGATCGCTGAACGGCACACCCAGCTCAAGGACGTCGACGCCGTTTTCGATCAACGCGCGGCAGGCCGCCAGCGACGTGTCGAAATCAGGATCACCTGCGCACAGGTAGGCGACGAAGGCGGCGCGGTTCTCGGCATGAGCGCGGGCAAAAGCTTGGGCGATGCGATCCATGGAACGGTCATCGCCGCAAAAAACACGGCGCGGCGCAAAGGGAATCTTCACCGAAGATCACGCGGTCAAGGCGTCCGCGTTTCTGGCACCTGAGTTATCTGACAGCTGGCCGACTCACGCGCCTCACTCCGCCACGTCAAAATCCACGACCACCGGTCGATGATCCGAAAGAAAGCTGCGGACCACGTGACTCTCCACGTTGCGCGCGCCAGGCGGAAGATAAACGAAATCGAGCAAGCGACTCGGGAGCGGTGAAGGAAACGTGCGTCCTTCGCGGGGATGGAGCGAGTAGTCGTCGTAGTCGTGCAAATGACTCAGCAGCGTCGCAGTCGCATCCGAGGCGTGATGCGTGTTATTCAAGTCGCCGCACACGATCGGCGGCACCGCCCAGTGCGTGTGACGATCACGCTGCTTGTCGCGCAAATACGCCAAAAAGCGATCCACCTGCGCAAAACGGTGAACCTTCGAGCGGTAGTGAAGGTGCATATTCGCCACCGGAATACGGCGGTCGTTCACATTAATTTCGGCGAAGAGAAAACCCTTCTCCCCCACTTTGCTCTGCCCGAACGCGATATTTTCCCAAGCGGTGATCGGATGACGCGAGAGGATCGCGTTGCCGTAGCAAAGATTAAGCAGGCCCTCACGACGGTTGTTGATTCCGAAGACGCCGTGCTCGAATCCGCCGAATTCGCGGAGAAATTCGAGGTGATCGAAGTTGCCGGCCCAGCGGGAGTTTTCGTCGATTTCCTGAAGCGCCACGATGTCGGGCTTCAGGTCGGCGAGGAGTTTCGCGATTTTAAGCAGCGTGGCCCGAATGCGCCGGCGAGTGGTCATTCCTTGGATCGGAGAAAGACCACGACCGTGGGCAATATTGTAGGTAACGATCCGAACGCGGGGCATGACAGAGAAAGCCTCGCCCAGAATGAACGAAGCGGCAACGTGAAAGGTTCATAAGAAGGAGTTGACAGAGGCCGGTGTGCTCGTGATTTTCGCCGACTCTTCACGGCGGCCTTAGCTCAGTTGGTTAGAGCACTAGATTGTGATTCTAGGGGTCGCGGGTTCGAATCCCGTAGGCCGCCCCATTGAGAGCACAAGTTCAGAGGTAGGCGCAAAAGCAAAGCCTACCATTTATTCCCAAAGCTCACCATCGGTGACAGCCACAGAAACAGCCACAAATAGCCACAAGGAGAAGGGCATTCGCGAGCTGACGGATGAAGCACACCGGAAAGCTCCGTTTGAGCTGACTGTCTACTTCCGTGGGAAACGGACACGCACCTACCACCCCACCCTCACGGCAGCGCGCAAAGCCCGTTCTGCGGCGTCACAGGTCGTCAAGCGCGAGGGAACCGCTGCCCTTACTTACGACCGCTCCGCGCACAACGAATACGAGGAAGCCAAGCGTATAGCCGGCAACGTTCCTCTGCGCGAGGTGGCCAAATTCTACGCCGATCGCAGCCTGTCCGCTTCGACCGAAAAGGTGCCGACTGTCGCCGAGGCCGTTGCGAAAATCATCGAGGTGAAAACCAAAGCGG
>JBEVND010000150.1:0-3300 GCA_040508285.1 Rariglobus sp.
GATGTGCTCCAGGGAAGCAGCGCGCTCAAGATCGGGCAGCAGCTTCGGATTCCTTAAGTTCGCGGGCTCCGTTTAAGACATCGGCATCCTGGCGGCGCGATCCTCACCCCTAAAATAAAAAGGCACGCCAAACGGCGTGCCCTGTAAATTGAGCGAATCGTGACGCTCAGGCGAAAGCTGAGGTCTGTTCCGCAGCCGGGACTTCGGTCGGGTTTTGCTTGGCCAGCAGGCTGAAGAAGTTATCGCGGCGTTCCCGGGCAACCTTCACGTCCTTCGTACCGAGCGAACGACGAATGCGCTCCTTGGTGAAAGGCGTGGGGTAGACCGTGTAGTGCAAGAACCACGTTCCGTTGTTGTTCCAGAGGTGGTGGTTGGGGTTCGATTCGCTGATGCGCAGCGAGGCGAGGGTGAGGAGGTTGGACATGTTGATGCGTGAGCGGTTAGCAGTTTTGGATAATCGTTCGCGCATCAGGTTTTTTTCCAAAAAACGAAAGCCGCCTGAGGGCATCAGGCGGCTTGTCGCTTTTTTAGGAGGAGTTTTTTGTTCGAGGGTTTTATCCCTCGCACATCCGGGTGACTCGCGTCACTCGAAACCACCGTGATCACTCCTAGACCCGGTTGGCAGAACCGGCTGCTGTCAGCCAATCCTTTCCTGATGCAACGCCGAAGCTGTTAAACGAGGGGGACGAGTCCAGAACTTTTTTCGAAAATCTTTGGGTCAACCGGAACAGTTGCTTCGTCGCGCTTACCGCACGCTTTCGGCGGCTACGGGCGGTGCGCTGCGCGGTAATGGTCCTGCAGGAGGTCGCGTCCGAAGTCTCCGTCGAACGAGCGCCAGACGGTGTGAATGTGGTTCGCGCCGTTCTGGGTATTGTCGTATTCGATCACGAAGTCCGGGCCTTGAATGCGGTAATAATGTCCTTGTCCCCGCTCCACACCACCGGCCCAGGCGAAGCTCAGGTGATCCCAGCCGGTTCGTTGGATTTTTTGTTGTTCCGACTCCGCCAGATCGCGGCGCAGGCGATCCGAGTAAACCGCGAAAAGCGCGCGAAACTGCTGCTGCTGATCGGGAGACATGGCAGCGAACGAAAGGCCGGCGGGCTCGAGTTTTTGGACCTTGGATTGCGCGCGCGTGAGAATGTCGGAAGGAGCGCGGGCAGCGACGATCGCGTGCGTCCGCTGTCTCTCGTCAAGCGAGAGAACGAGTTTACGCGCGAGATCCTCCTCGGCTGCCAACGCCCGTCGGCCTGGCTGTGCGTCCGGGATGCGGACCTCGGCGGGATTGGCTCCGACAAATTGCGGGGTGACGACGACATGTGTGCCGCCGACGATCGTGAAGTTTAACGAGAGGTGATGACCTTCCACACGCCATCCCCACGTTCCCCCGGCCGCGGGACGATCGAAAACCGTGAAGAAGTAAAGGCGCTCGTCGCGATAAGAGGCTCCTTCCGTAGCGCGAAGCACGCGTTCCAACGCGATCACGGCCTCGGCTTGCAGCAGACCTGGCTGGCTCAGACCGGATGCGAGCAAGGCTCCGGCTTTGGTTCGCTGCGCTTCGTTCATCTGGCCCAGCGACACGCCCTCGCGCGAGCGCGGCACGTAGTGCCAGTTCTCGCGTTCGTCAGAGGAAAACGGAAGCAAAGCGGCATTCTGTTGCTCGGCAGAAAGCGATTCCAACCAAGCCTGGGCGCTGATGGCCATCGATTCGATCGCTTCCTTCGTGGGATGGGCGCGCAGCGGACTTGTCACCCAAACCAACGCGACGACCAGAAGAGCAGTGGGGCGCAGCATCCGACGACGCTGTACGAACGAGGAGGGATTCGCAAGCGGCGGCATCGCGCTCGACCCTTGCGTTGCCGTGGGCTCTTTGCCGAAGTGAGGCATGAACCTACCCCGATTGTTTCACACGCTTTTTCTCTTCGGTGCAGTCTTCATTTCCGCGACCGCTTGGAGCCAGCGTCCGCAGTTCAAGGTGCGCAGCGATTACGCTTACGATCTCGCTGCGACTCGTGCCACTACGGTTGCAGTCGAACTGAACAAGGACGGCTTCGTTTGGCCGCAGGGACTTTCGAGCGAGGAAACGCTTTTCCTCGAGGTGTCGCTCGACTCGGGGCGGGCGGACAAGCCCGCACTCGAGCTGTCGGCGAATGGCATCACCGTGCGACAAGTGTTCGAAGCGGGTGGCGCGGGGCGCCGTTTTTTCGACGTGAGTCCGCTTCGCGCCCTCGCTCCCGGTACCAAGGTGAGCCTGGCTGGTTCGGGGGCGACGTGGTCGACGGGCGCAGCCCGGGTGTTCGCTTACCGCAATCCGTCGTTGCGTGACCAGCGCGTGCTGGTCATCGCGCCCCATCCGGACGACGCGGAAATCGCGGCGTTCGGAATCTATCGCCAATCCGGTTCGCAGGTCGTGACCGTGACGGCCGGCGACGCGGGCGGAGAAAATTTCGAAACGCTCTTTCCCGAAAACGGCGAGCATTACCGGATCAAGGGATGGATCCGGACTTGGGACAGCATCAGCGTTCCTTTCTACGGCGGCGTGATGCCCGGGGCTGCACGCAACCTCGGCTATTACGATGCGACGCTGCGCAAAATGCAGCAGGCGCCCACGACTCCGGCCGGCCCGCTCTATGCCGCCTTGGATGACCCTGCTTATTTCCGCCGGCTCAATGTGGATCGCGCGTTACGCGATCGGAAGTTTGCCGGGACGTGGCAGGGCTTGGTGAAGGATCTGGTTTGGGAACTGCGCCGCGTGCGTCCCACGATCATCGTCGCGCCGCATCCGTTGCTCGATGCGCATGCCGACCACCAATACACCACGATCGCGTTGATCGAAGCGCTCGAGCAATGGAAGGGGCGCTGCGAGCTCTACCTCTACACGAATCACGCGATGGAGAACGAAGCGTTCCCGCTCGGCGAGCGTCACGCGATGACCGGCCTGCCGCCGTGGAGCGCGGGCGATTTGTTTTTTCAACGCCTCTACTCGCATCCCCTTTCGGTGGAGGAGCAGAAGCTCAAGCTTGTCGCGTTGGAAGACATGCACGATCTGCGGGCTTTCGACATGCGAGATGGCACACCTCCGGTCGATGCCGAGACGCGCAACTCGTGGCGCGACTACGATTACTATCGTCGCGGGCCGCGCCCGAATGAGTTGTTCTTCGTGCTCTCGCGCGAGGACGCGAAGCGCATGCGTGAGGCTTTTCTGGCGCAACAGGCGGCGAGGCGCTAACGCGATTTGTGGCTTCGGGCTGATCGTGCAGGGGCGCACCTTGGCGCGACTCGCCTACAAAATCACGCTCGTAG
>JBEVND010000161.1:0-3002 GCA_040508285.1 Rariglobus sp.
AACATGGGCTTGGTCAACATCAGCGGTAACTTCGAGTTCCTCATCAACACGGGCGGCCAGGATGTCCGCGTCAACACGAGCACGGGGGAAGTCACCATCGGCGGCTCCGCAGTCGCGGGTGAAATCGTTATCGGTGGAAATACCTTCAAGGTCCAAGTCGCCGCGACCCTCCGCATCTGGGTCTTCTCGATCGAGGGCACGCTCACGATCACCAAGCAGCCGGCCTACTTCGAGGTCGCCGTCAACAATCTGCGCCTGGACTTCTTCGGCATCGCATCGCTCAACATCAACGGCTACATCCGCTCCAATGGCGAATGGCGCATCACCGGTGCGTTCGACTTCCGCATCAGCCTTGGACCGGTTTACTTTGCCGCTGGCTTCTCGCTCACCTTGGCCAACACCGGCTTCTCCGCCACTGCCTATGCTCGCGTGGGTGTGAAGATCAATCTGCCATGGCCGTTGCCTGACATCGATATCTCCATCGGCGTGTCCGTTTCCGTCTCCTTTGACATTCCCAAGAGCGAAGCCCGCTTCACCTTCTCGATCTGGAAGTTCTCGCACACCATCGTCTGGCGCTTCGGCAATCCTCCGATTCTCGCGACCGTTCTCGCTGATGGCGTGCTCCGCCTCAACATGGGTGTCGATGCCCACCACCGCGGCACCAGCTACGGTTCCGATAACGACGAGACCTTCACCGTCTCCGGCAACGGCTCCACGGTCACCGTCACCGGTCTCGGCTACAGCCAGACCTACACGGGTGTGAACAAGATTCTCGTGAACAACGCCGGCGCCGGTAACGACTCGGTGACCGTCACGGGCTTCAACGGCCCGGTCGAAATGAACGGCGGCGTTGGCGATAACATTCTCATCAGCTTGGGCACCGGCAGCGTGATCGCTCGCGCTGGCGATGGTAACAACACGATCATCACCGGTGACGGCACCGACACCATTACGGTTGGCAACGGTAACAACGAAGTCAGCACCGGTGGCGGCAGCGACATCATCCGCGTCGGCAACGGCAACAACACCATCAACGGTGGTGCGGGCAATGACACCATCTACCTCGGAACCGGTAACAACATTGCCTACGGCGAAGGCCCTGAGCTGCGTTCGGACTTCGTCGGTAATGACACCTTCCACATTTACGGCGGCACCAACACGCTTCACGGCGGCTATGGCAACGACACCTATATCTTCTACGGCAACTGGGGTAACACCACGATCGTCGAGACCGATCTCGCCGGCGACATCGACACCGTCGACTTCTCCAACACCGGCGCGCCGCTGACCTTCAATCTCGGTGCCAATAACCGCAACCGCATCACCGCGGGCAGCAACGTTCTGACCGAAACCGGCTTCCGCCTCGAACGCTTCATCGGTGGCTCCGGCGCTGACATCTACAACGTCACGCGCTCCAACGCCACGACTGCGAGCTACATCAGCCTCATGGGCCGCGGCGGCAACGACACCTACAACGTCACCTTCGGCTCGCTCACCAGCGTGGTCACCGTCGACGACGCCGGCGTTGCCGCCGATCGCGATTATCTCTTCGTCACGACCACTTCCTCGGCCGACGTCACCGTCACCGACTGGGTTGGCGACGCGAAGATCAAGCAGGGCTCTCAAGAGGTGAATTACTCCTCGGTCTTCGATAACGTTGACCGCCTCCGCATCCTCGCCACCAGCTCCACGGTGAACTTCGGTTACGTGAACGGCTCGCCCCTCGAGGTGCTCAATCTCAAGGCCGACGTGACCGTCGCCGCCGCCTCGATCGTATGGAACGGTCGTCTCCGCGCCACCTCGTTCGACTTCCTCAGTGCTTCCGGCTACCTGATCGGCCACGACCTGCTCGCACAGAACAACGGTTACATCACGCTCGTCACCACCAGCGGCAACATCCAGCTCAACGCCGGCCTCTATTCCGCTTCGGGTAATGATGGCGGCACCGGCACCGGCTCCACGGTCGGTAACGGCAATGGCACGATCACACTGACGACCTCCACTGGCGCCATCCTCACCAATGGCTTTGGTTGGAACTACATTAACGATCCAGTGAAGCTCGATTGGGCTCTCCGTCTCGCTCGCTACAACGCCAGCACCGTGAACCTCGACACCGGCCACATCACCACCACCGGCGCGAACTCCGCTGAACAATCCCTGTATCTCCCCAATGGCACGGTCATTCGTAACGCCAACGGCGCGATCATCCAGTCCACCGGCGGCCGCCTCAACCTGAGCGCACCTTTGGGTATCGGTAGCAACATGGCAGGCTTCCTCATCAGCCCGACCGGCCTGTTCACGCACGTCGCGTCCTTCACCGCCAACGTGCTGGCCGGCAAGGTCGTGTTCTTGGTCGAAATCGACAACATCACCAACATCGCCTCGTCCGCTGGTGGTCAGGTAAGCGTGGTCAGCCTCCTCGGCCGCCAGGATACGCCTGCACCGATCAACACCGACGACCAGGTCAACATCATTGGTGACCAGCTCAACATCACCACGCCGATCACCACCTCGAACAGCATCTTCGTTCGTCCGACCGACCCGACCCGCACGCTCTACATCGTGCAGAACGAAAACGGCGTCTTGAACGGCCTCGTCCTCTCGCAGGCCGAGCTCAACAACCTCATCACCTCCAGCACGGTGTTCTTCGGTTCCGGCGATCTCCGCACCCCGATCATCATCGGCAGCGCCAACGCCACCGGTGCCATCCGCTTCAACAATCCGACCACCGTCCTCCGCGCCGACTTCATCAACATCCATTCGCCGCTCATCGCCCAACACCTCATCATCTACGGCGACGGTTCCACGGTCCACCTTGCTGCCGACCTGACAGTCGTCACCGGTCTCGTCGACGACTCCGTGGTCGTCTCCGGCATCCGCGCGATCCTGTCCGATAACGACTTTACCATCACCGGCCCGATCGATGGTGACTCCACCGGCACTGCCGACGATCTCTCCATCACTGCCGGCAACGACCTTAACCTCGACGGCCCGATCGGCTC
>JBEVND010000198.1:0-3221 GCA_040508285.1 Rariglobus sp.
CCGGCCTTTTTTTACGCCCGGAAATTACCCGGGATAATCCATTCCCAAGACCGCTGGATCGTCGGTGGCGCGGACATGGCCGAGTTCCAAATTACGAAAGCGGCTCCGCCGCGGGCGTGATTTTGGTGAGCAAAATCTTGTCCACCCGATGCCGGTCCATGTCGGCGACTTCAAACTTCCAGCCGTCCCACAACACCGACTCGGTGACCACCGGGATGTGCGCGAGGCGATCGAGTAGAAAGCCGCCCATGGTGTGGAAATCCTCGTCTTCCTCACCGGGGAGCGATTCCACGGAGAAGAGGCGCTTGAACTCGTCCACATCCATCGAGCCGTCGATGAGCCACGAACCGTCGTCGCGTTGCACGGCCTGCGGCACGTGACGATCGCCCGGCTCGGGCAGGTCGCCGACGATCGCTTCCATGACGTCGATGAGCGTCACCACGCCTTGGATACTGCCAAACTCGTCGGCGACGAGTGCGAGGTGTTTGCCGGACTTCTTGAACGTTTCAAGAATCTGCACCGCGTTGACCGTCTGCGGCACATAGAGCGGCTGCGTGAGGTGATCGCGCAACCGGTTACCAAGGCCGATCGCCGCATTGGCCCACAGCGCCTTGACCGACACCAAGCCGATCACGTGATCGCGCGTGCCTTCGTAAACGGGAAACAACGAGTGTCCGCTGGCCACGATTTTGCGCCAGTTGACGTCGTCGGAATCGTTCACATCGAGCCACACGATTTTGGTGCGGCGCGTCATGATCTCGGTCACGGGACGCTCGTCCAGGCGGAGAACGCCTTCGACCATCGCCTGCTCGGCTTTGTGGAAAACGCCCGCCGTGGTGCCCTGTTCGATGAGGTGCGTGACTTCTTCTTCGGACGGAGGCGCATCTTTTTCGGCGCCCAGGCCGAACAGCTTCAGCACGCCGTTGGTCGAGAACGTGAGCAACCACACAAACGGCAGCGCGAGACGCGACAACGCGTTCATCGGCCCGGCCATCAGCATGGACTTGGCCTCGGGGTTATTCAGCGCGATGCGCTTGGGAACCAGTTCGCCGATGATCAGCGAGAAGTAGGTGATCGCACCGACCACCAACGTAATGGAAAGCCCGTCCGCATACGAGGCAACGAACGGAACTTTGATTGCGAGCCAGTCGGCCAGCTTGCCGGCAAGACGGGCGCCACCGAAGGCACCCGCCAGAATACCGACCAGCGTGATACCGATCTGGACCGTGGAGAGGAACCGGGTGGGTTCCTCGGCCAAGGCCAGCGCCGTCTTGGCGCGGGCCGAGCCTTCGTCAGCTAGCTTTTTAAGGCGGCCTTTTCTCGACGAAACGACCGCGATTTCTGCCATGGCGAACACACCGTTCGCCAACAGGAGGAGGAAAATAATAAGTATCTCAGTAAAAACTGTGTTCATAGATTATGAACCGACGGCGCCTCTTCTGCCTTCTTGGGGAAGAGCAGCGAGAGCACGACGGACAACGCCAAAACGCCACCGATAATGCTGAGTGACCAGACAATCGGGAACTTGTTGTCGGGAAACAGCGAGTTGAGCCACACCATCTTCAAGCCCACGAAGGTCAGGATGACACCGAGGCCGTATTTGAGGAAGTGGAACTTGTGCATTACGCCGATCAAAAGGAAGAAGAGAGCACGTAACCCGAGGATCGCAAATATGTTGGAGGTATAAACGATCAGCGGCTCCTTGGTGATCGCGAAGATCGCGGGCACGGAGTCGACGGCAAACACGATGTCCGTCACCTCGATGAACACCAAGCAGACCAGCAATGGCGTGCCGTAACGGATGCCGTTCTCCTTCACGAAAAAGTTCTGACCATGAAGCGTCGGCGTGATCGGGATAAACTTACGCAGCAGACGGATGAACGGATTTTTCTCCGGATCGATCGGCTTCTCGTCGGCGAAGAAAATCTTGATACCCGTGAAGATAAGAAACGCACCGAAGACCCAGAGGATCCAGTGGAACTGCATGAGGAGCGATCCGATCGTGATGAAGATCGTGCGGAAGAACAACGCACCGAGGATACCGAAGAACAGCACGCGGTGCTGATACATCTTGGGAACGCCGAAGTAGCTGAACACCACGATGAACACGAAAATATTGTCCACGGACAACGACTTCTCGACCACGAAACCCGTCAGGAACTCCAGCGCAGTCTGGTTGGCCAGTCGCCCCGTCTCCACTGCGATCGCCGCGGCATCGGTGATGCCTTTCTCGTTCGCGAGATACTCAAGTAACGGCGGATAATGCGGCAGTTTCCACTGCACGTAATGCCAGAAACCAAAGCAGAAGAGCAGCGCGAGTGAGATCCACGCGACGCTCCAGCCCGCGGCTTCCTTCACGGAAACTTCATGCGCCTCGCGATGAAAGACGCCCAAGTCCAAGGCCAGCATGCCTAGGACGAACAGCGTAAATAAGCCGTAGAACCACCAGTAATCGGCGAACGGGAAGAGTAGTATGTTACCCATATAGATTTCGTTGAGGAAAACGGCCCCGCCCCCTTGCACAAGGGAACTCTGCTGGAAAATCCGGCGCGCTTTCCACCCGCATCACACGCAAATCACTGTTTTCGCGAGTCCTTATCGACGCGGAGCCGACTTCGCGATCGCCCTTTATGTAACTCACCTGTGCGCGGTTCGGTTTTCCCTTCGGTATCCAAAAGGCACCCCAGCTCACTCGATCCCGGCTCCACAACGGCAGATGCGCGCGAACTCGTTATATCGTAAACGTTGAAAGGCATCGGCGATAAGGCTGACGGTGGCGTAACGCTCCGGCCAGACGTGGAGACTCAATCAGTCGGTCTTGAGCCGACGCATCTGCGTCTGCGCAGCTAATGGTGCGCTCGTTTTTTGCGTGTTCGAATGTTCGCCGCTGCTCACTCGAAGCTTAAATCAAAAGGACGCCGGCGCATGGTTAACCGCCGATTCTGATAAGCTCAGAACTTGGACACGGGCGAGCGGTCGCCGAAGGGTTATTTGCCACATGAGCGAACAACGCCCGCTTGCGCGCTCCCTTCGGCGCGGCACACTGGCTGGTTTTCCCGTGTCCGCCGATCTCTCCACGTCTTCGCTTGAGTTCACCGACAGTCCCTACGACGCGCCACCGGGATGGTGGCAACGTCACGCCAATGTGCTCTGGGCCGTCGGTGTGTTTCTCACCACGGTGGTGCTCACCGTTCTGGCTTTTCCGCCATCGCGCACACCGG
>JBEVND010000212.1:0-3069 GCA_040508285.1 Rariglobus sp.
GGTGCCGTCTGCGAGGGCCGGATCGTTGCTGGTCGGGGGCCGCGAGCTTTCGGGCAAAGATCGGCCGGTGTTTATGCGTCGTTACGGCGTGGACACCAAGATGGAGGAATTCAGCCGTGCTCTGGTTGTCACGCGAGCGAGCGCGAAGGCGTTATCGACTTTGAGCGCGGGTGATCCCGTGGAGCTGCCTTATTTTGATGGACGCGTGATCAGTGGTCGCATCCGCCATGTCCGACAGGCGAGCGATGGTCAGCGTCTGGTTACGGGCACATTGGTTGACGGCGGAACCTTTGCGCTTGGCGAAGGGCCGCGTGGTTTTGGCGGCCGGATTTTGCCAGAAGGAGAGGCGAAGGTCGGGGTTTTCTATGCGAGCAAGACGACTCGCGCGTTCCTGTTGGAAAAGCCACGCCAGGCGGTCCTGTGCGGGAATTATCCGAAGCGGCCACGGGCGTCGGATGAAGCGGACGCACCTCCTCCGGATGACGACGGTGGCACGATTACGATTCCGCAGCCGTCGTTTAGCAGTCGGCCGGAAATGACGGCGGTCGTGTATTTGGATTTCGACGGCCAGGACGTTCCCGCGGGCGAATGGGGTGACGAGATCAATGCCAGTCATAGCTGGGTGAATGACGAGGCGGTGAAAACAATCTGGCAACGGGTGTCGGAAGATTTCCGGCCGTTTAAGATCAACGTCACCACGGACGAGACGGTTTACAAAGCTGCGCCGGTCGGAAGCCGGATGCGCTGTATCGTTACTTTAACTACGATGGTCGCTCCGGACTCGGGTGGGATCGCTTACTTGGGGTCATGGGCTGATGCCGGCGCTCCCGGCTATAGTGATGACGTTCCGTGCTGGGTGTTTCCGGCCAATTTGGGTTATGACGCGAAAGCCATTGCCGAAGCGATCTCGCACGAGATCGGCCACACACTGGGCCTTTCGCATGACGGGCTAAAAGACACTGCAGGCGAGACAGTGGAGGAATACTACTTGGGGCACGGCTCAGGCCCGACGGGGTGGGCGCCGATCATGGGAGCCGGTTATTATGAGCCCCTGTCACAGTGGAGTCGTGGAGAATACGCGGCGACGGTTACTCTGCCGAATCACGAGGTCATCGACGCGACGGCGAATAATACCGAGGACGATCTCGCGATCATCGCCTCCAGCGGCAATCGCACAGGCTATGTGGCGGATCGGGAGTCGGGTGCGCTCGCCGAGGCGGAAAACCTGTCGCTGACGGGCGGCGGCGAGGTGGATTTCACCGGTGAGCTGAGTCGGACGGGCGATGTGGATGCCTTTCAGTTTTCAAAGGGGCCGGGAAGCGTGCAGCTCACAGTCGGAGTTGCCGCGGAAGATTCGGCGATCAGCGATCTTGGGAATATCGATGCGCAACTGGAGTTGTATGATTTTTCGGGGAGCTTGCTAGCGACGGTTAATCCCACCGGCGCGATCACGGCGGAGTTGTCCATGGATGTGCCTCCCGGCGTTTATCGGCTGCGAATTCGCGGAACGGGCGAGGGCGATGTCGCGGGTGAGGGATACTCGAACTATGGAAGTTTGGGACGCTATCGTCTTACTGGCACCTTCATGGGTCCTGCGCCGCAAGTGCCCGTGATCGGCGGAGCGCTGGAGTGGTGTTTGGTGAAGAACCAAGTGGCCTCGTATCAGGTGCAGGCACTCGGTGACCCTGTGGCTTTTTATGCGAGTGGATTGCCGCCGACCTTAGCAATCAACCCGGCGACCGGCTTGATCAGTGGAACGCCGACGGCTCCGGGCGAATATGCGGTTATGTTGACGGTTGCCAATCAACAGGGACGTGCCTCGCGGGAACTCAACTTGGTGGTTTTGTCGGGCGAGCCAGGCGACGCTGTGGGCGCCTCTGATCTCGCGTGGGCGCAAGGTGGGAATCGGTTATGGGTGCTCGACAGAGAGGTGTTCGTTGATGGCCGTTCGGCGATTCGCAGTGGAGCCGTTCAAGGCGACGAACAGAGCTGGGTTGAGACAACCGTGACCGGTCCGGGAGAACTGAGTTTTCGGTGGAAGGTGTCGTCAGAGGAGAACACCTGGCAGCCGGGTGATCCTTGGGACCCGGAGACGATGCCGGATCCCACGGCCCCGTATGACCGGTTGGAGTTTTCAATGAATGGAGAACGTCAGGAATTTATCAGCGGTGATGTGAATTGGACGCAGCGTAGCTATGCGGTGCCGGCGGGAACGCACACGTTACGATGGACCTATCAAAAGGATCCCTACACGTCCCTTGGCGAAGATGCGGGCTGGCTCGATCAGGTCATCTATGCCCGCGCGGAACCGCCGTCGATGGTGGCGCCGATGCCGGCGGTGGTAGGCGAGGGGGCGGGCTATAGTTATCAGATTATCGCGACAAACGCCGCGACGAGCTATTCGGCGACCGGGTTACCGGCCGGACTGACGTTGGATGAATCCACGGGTGTCATCCGTGGCGCACCGGAGTTGGCGGGCATTTACACCGTGCTTCTTGGCGCCACCAATCCACATGGAACGGCGAGCGCCAGCCTGATCCTGACAGTTCAGACACGGTTTGTTGCCTGGAGCGAGGCACGGGGGCTGGTGAATGCACCGTCGTTGGCGCAGGCGGACGCGGATGGGGATGGCTGGCCCAATTTAATCGAATACGCATTTGGCTCAAATCCGATGGTGGGGGATGCGACCGTTGGACCGAGCTTCAGTTTTGTTGAGCATGACGAACTCATCCAACTGGAGATTGAGTTTGTGCGTCCGCTGGATCGTCCGGATTTAACCTACACGGTGGAAGTTTCGTCCGATCTCGCATCGTGGGTGCAAGGACATGCCTACGGGCCGACGGCGAATAATACGGAGGTTGATTCGACCGAACAGATATCGCGTAGCTTCCAAGCAGATGGCGGCGAAAAAATCCGCGTGAGGGACGTGGGCGGAGCGGGAGAGGCGCGTTTCATGCGGGTCCGTGTGGCCTTGCCGTAGTTTATGCGCTTGCGGAGTTGCGCGGACGGTCGAGGCGAGTTTACTCGTCGGCCACTTGACGCCTTTTAGCTCTCAATCTTCGCCCAAGA
>JBEVND010000243.1:0-6117 GCA_040508285.1 Rariglobus sp.
ACTCGCGGCGGACGTGCGGCGTCTTTCACGACCGGCACACCCGTTGCATGGACGGCGCCGCCCTGCCCCACCGCTACCGGAAAACATCATTTGCTTCCGGCGTATTGCCGGTGCCGAACTCAACCAGCCGCACCAAGGACGTGCACTTCACCACCGCCACGTGTTGATCATTCCTCTAAGCGGAAAAGCCGTGGTGTGCGCAGATGATCGCGAAACTTCACTTGGTCCGGGCAAGGGGTTGGTTATCCTGCCGTATCAGTATCATCACTACGCCCGTGCAGAGCGTAAACTGCACTGGCTGTTCGTGACATTTGAATATGCCCAGGGTGTTGCGCTTGAGCCGCTGCGAAACACCGGGTTCAACGTCACCGAGGAAATGAAGATCCACTTGGTGGCATTGTTGAAAGCCCAGCGCGACCCGAACGACACCGGTGTGCCCGAACTGCGCCTCGCCCTCTTATTGGCCCAACTCTCACCGCCACCCGCGGGAGAAGCGGACGTAAACGTAGCCTTGGGCGCACGGGTAAATCATGCGTTGCAACGCCATCGGCCGGCCACGCCGAAAATCGCCGAACTGGCGGCCGACCTCGGCATGAGCCCGAGTCACTTGCGTTCACGATTTCGCGCGTCGTGCGGAGTGAGCTTGGGACGACACATGCGTGAACTGCGCCTCGAACGCGCCTGCGGATTGTTGCGAATGACGACAACCCGCATCTCCGAAGTGGCCGAGCAATGTGGGTTCACTTCGCTCTTCAGCTTCAGCCGCGCGTTTAGTGCCCGCTATGGTTTCTCGCCGCGTGCGTATCGCCAACAAGCCGGCAAAGGGGCCGAGATCTAGCCATTGCGTTTCCGTCATAGGAAAACCGCAGATAACACCGTGCGGTTAAATCCGTAATGAAAATGGTCGGGACGGAGAGATTCGAACTCTCGGCCTCTACAACCCGAATGTAGCGCTCTACCAGGCTAAGCTACGTCCCGACATTTCATTTTCCCTGCCTTGTGAGGCGGGGTTGCGAAGGCAAGCGGTCGGTTTTACGCCCTGCAAACAAAATCTTTATCTTCGGGCATCCGTTCCCTGACGGATCAACAACCTGCCCGACAACTCGCGATTGCGCAGGGCCCACGTAGCGCCATAGATGCAAGTCGATGCCCACTAGCCCCCTTCGTTATCTCGTAGCAAAATCGCCAGTGCGGGCGCGACTCGCCCGTTTATCCTTTCTGCTGGCGCTAGCGATGCCGGTGATCGCGCAGCAGGTGGAGCGGGCCGAGGATGCGATTCAGGTCGAGGCATCCGACAAACCCTCGCTCTTGGACCGAGGCGACTATGCGAAGGCGCGTGAGTTTTATGCGAACCAACTGATCACAAAGCCCGATTCGATCGAAGCGTTGATCGGTTTGGGGCGGGCGCATTTGGGACTGAAACAACACGATGATGCCTTCGCGCGGTTTACCCAAGCAATCCGTCTTCAGCCGGAGAACGCGGATGCCTACCACTGGCGTGGTGAAAGTCGCTTGGCTGAAACGGACTTTCACGGCGCATTAAAGGATATGGATCGCGCGATCGAGTTAAGGCCGGACCACGCGAAAAGTTACGAGCAACGCGCCGCGATTCGCAGGAAGTTGAACGACACTGAAGGCGCGAAAAAAGACAGTGCGGAGGCCATTCGGCTTGGGCCCAGCTCACCTCCGCTGCTCCGCGCTCAAGCCCTCCAGCTTGCCAGCCAACGAAACTACACTGGCGCCGTCGCGGCCTTGGATCGAGCGATTGAGTTGTCTCCAAATTTTGCGGACGCTTTCTATGACCGCGGTCGTCTCGGTCAGGGGCAGCGCGGGATCGCGGCGTCGCTTGCCGACTACGATACCGCGATCCGGCTGGATCCCACCAAGCGCCACTATTATCTCACGCGAGGCTATCTGCGGGTGACTGATTCCGCTCACGCCCTCGCGTTGGAGGACGCGGCGAAGGTGCTCGAGTTCAACCCGCGTGATGCCAGCGGATATCACTTGCGCGGGCGAGCGCTCAGCGCGCAGGGCGATCATGAAGGAGCAGTCGCCGCCTACACGCAGTCCATCGAGATCAATCCCCGCTACGTCTCGTCCATCGCGAATCGGGCGGTCGCCTACAATTGGCTGAAGCGCTACGACGAAGCGATTGCCGAGTCGACGCGCGCCTTGGAAATCAACCCGCGCTTCGCACAACCCTATCGCACGCGTGCCTTGGCGTATGATCGCCAAGGTCGGCATGAAGACGCGATTGCGGACTACACTCGTTATCTGGATCTCCAGCCGCGTGATGAAAAAATTCTCGAAGCTCGCGCGCGGGTCCACCGCAAGGCCGGTAACACGGCCGCGGCAGAAGCCGACGACGCGCGAGCCCTGGAAATCGTGAAAGAAAAAGCGGTTCACACACCCTGACCAAACTCACCTCGGCTCGCGATTTACTGATTCACCTGCGGGAGTCGTTTTAGTTTCCGCCTCACTACGATTTACGTCTTCATCTTCATCCATGTCCAAAACGTCCTGCCCAGCCTGCACGCTCGATGATGTCCTTTCGCATTCCGACCACTGGGAATGCGCCACGTGTGGGCACGAGTGGCCCAAGGAGGAAGCACCGGAAGCTGCCCGCGTGGTCAAAGACGCCCATGGCAATGTATTGGCCAACGGCGATAGCATCGCGCTCATCAAAGACCTAAAGCTCGGCAGCGGCGCGCAAGTTCTTAAAGCGGGTTCCAAGGCGAAGAACATCCGATTGGTCGACGGCGATCACGAGATTGACTGCAAGATCGAAGGCATGGCCATCGCCCTCAAAGCCTGCTTCGTCAAAAAGACCTGAAGCGATCGCGCTCTCCCGCGCGGTCGAGAGCACGATCGCCTGCCAACATCGCGTTACGACACGCCCGGCCGGTTTTCGACCGACGCAAGTTCAACCCAGAAACGCGTGCCCACGCCGTCCGGTCCCGGCTCGACTCCGATCTTGCCGTTCATGCGCTCGACGGCGCGGTGGACGATGGAGAGACCGATTCCGGTGCCCGAATGCTGCGGATGAAACCGCTCGAAGAGACCGAAGATACGTGCCCTCGATTCCGGCGGGATGCCGATTCCATTGTCGATAAATGAAACGGTCACCACACCGCCCCGCGTCTGCGCAGAGATTTCCACGCGTGGCGTCACTCCCGGCGCCACGAACTTGATCGCGTTGCCGACCAGGTTTTGAAACACGACCTGCAACATCACGGGATCACCCAGCACGACGGGCAGCGGTTCTTTAGTCGCAACCACGGCGTGGCGGCTGCCGATGTCGGCATCCATCAGCGTAACGGTGGTTTTGAGAATTTGCTCCAGTGAGACAGGCTTCAGCTCCATCGCCTGCCGGCCGATGGTCGCGTATTTAAGGAGATCGGAGATGAGCGTATCCATCTTGATGACGGACTGCTGCATCTTGTTCAGATAATCGTGCGCCTCGGGTGGCAGTTGATCGGTGTAATCCTCGCGCAAGATCGCGCTAAACCCGGCGATACCGCGTAACGGGCCCCGAAGATCGTGCGCGACCGAGTAGTTGAAGCGCTCGAGCTCTTGGTTGAGCTGCTCGATCTCCACGCGACGCGCCTCACTTCGACGGGCGGATTCGATCAGACTAAAAACCTTCGGCACGAGAGGAAAAAGCGCGATGGCCGTCGCCACCGAGGCAGTCGCCGTAATCACCTTCACGTAACCGGAAAGCCAATACACCGGCTCCCAGATCACCCAAACCTCCATGAAGTGAGTAAGGCCGCAAGAGACGATAAAAAGCCCGAACGCCAGAAAGACCCAGTGAAACGGAATGCCCTTACTGGCCTTGTAAACGAGGTAGCCCAGCGTCGAGGAAATCGAAACGTAAGCCAGACCGATGAGAACGTCCGACACCACGTGCAACCACACCAGCTTCGGATCGCGCAGGTAGCAGAATTCATGCGGCATCCCGATCCGCGAGAAAACCGAGATGCCCAGTGCCTCGAAGATCGCGAGTCCCATGGCCACCGCCGCCACAATCCCCATGCTCCAGCGAAAAAGCGGTTGCGTGAACCAGCGAGGTGCCCGCGTTGCTACGGATTCAGGTGGGTGGTTCATGAGGGTAAAAACGGAGTCGTTGCGTTAAAACCGCCCCACCACTCGTGCAGCGCCGCGACCATGGAATGAAGCCGCTCGGGCGCAGCGGGTTTTACCACGTAGGAATTTGCGCCCAACGAATATGCGCGATTGATATCTTGCGGCAGCGCAGACGAAGAGAAAACCACCACCGGCAAGAGATGACCATTCGGCAACTGCTGCCTCCAACTCAGGACCGCGAACCCATCCTTACGCGGCATTTTCAGATCCAGAAGAATGACCTTGGGAGCCGGATGAGAAGCCCGATCGCTGAAAGCCCCCCGACCCTGAACATAATCGATGACTTCCTCACCATCGCTGACGCGAACCATGCGAAACAGCGAGCCCGCCCGGCGCAGGGCACGCTCGAGAAGAAGTGCGTCAACCGCATCATCTTCGGCGACCAGCAAAATGTTCGAAGTCATAAACCGTTGAAACCTCCATGCGTTAATGACGCAAGAGGGTTTAGGTTTATGGGTGGATGCCGACACCGTCCTGCAACGGCGCGCCTCGGGGAAACTTAAACGACAAACGGGTTAAACGTGCGCTCGTTTTGGATATCAGTGAGCGGTCCATGTCCGGGCGCGATCGCCGTCTCGGGTGGAAGTTCCAGAAGGCGCTTCACATGTTTCTGCAGACGCTCATTGCAAAAATAGGCGCCCCCTATCGAACCGGCAAAGAGGATGTCTCCCGAGACCAGCAGCACGCGACCGGCAGGCGCGTTAAGCGTCCGCACGAGATAACAATTGTGCGCTTCTGCATGACCGGGAGTCGCCAGAGCCTCGATTTCAAACCGGCCCAATTTCATGCGCGCGCCCTCTTGCACCGCCACGGCCCCAGACACGTTGGCATCGACCGGGGAAAACACAGGCACGGGCCCGAATAGGCGCTGAACATCGGTGAGTCCGCCGAGGTGTTCGGTTTCAGGATGGGTGATGAAGATCGCATCCAGGTGCCGGATCGCCGCCGGCCAGACCCGACGCAGCGCCTGCGCATCACTTCCTGTATCGAACAAAATGCCGCGATTTGAGCCGCACTCCGCCACGATGTAGGCGTTGGTCACGCCAATACCGTGCGGCGTGCGCAGCGGATACAGACAAAAAGGCAGTCCACCGATTGCGGGCAGCGGGTAACGGCCCGAAGCGAGCGCGGCCACGCCGACCTCATTCAGCCCCAGCGCGGCGGCCAGCAAACGCGTTTGCTCGACGGTGAAGTCATAACGGTAATCACACGCGTCGCGGATTTTCTCCGCAGGAACTCCCGTGCGTTTGCCAAGTTCGGCCGCATCAAGCTCCGCACAACGCATCGCCTTCTCGAGCACGTCGCCCAATTCGTCTTCAAGCGGGGTGTGTTCGATGACCATACCGCGACCTTAACGGATACACGGCGACACGGCAAAAATTGTTTTTGTTTTTTCGCGATGCGCCGCGCAGCGTCTTCGCTCTTATGGATTCCCAGCAACAGGAAGTGCTCGATATCTTCACCCGCACGAAGGCGCTGCTCACCGGCCATTTCGTGCTGCGTTCCGGCCTGCACAGCGGCCACTATTTTCAATGCGCGCAAGTCTGCCAGCGCATGGATGCGGTCACGCGCCTGACCGAGTTGCTCCTGCCGCAACTCAAGGCATTTAACTTCACGACGGTGCTCGCTCCGGGCATGGGCGGCCTCGTCATCGGCCAGGAAGTCGCGCGCCAAACGGGATCACGCTACGTCTTTGCAGAAAAGGAAAACGACCGCCTCGTGCTGCGTCGCGGCTTCAAATTCGCTCCCGGCGAAGGCGTGCTGATCGTCGAGGACGTCGTCACGCGCGGCGGTCGCGTGCTGGAATGCATCGACATCGTCAAAAACGGCGGCGGCGTGCCGGTGGCAGTCGCGATGCTGGTCGATCGCAGCGCAGGAACGATGCGTTTCGAAATCCCTGCGATCGCGCTGCTCGAACTAAGCTTCCCTACCTACCCCGCCGATCAAGTGCCCGCCGCACTGGCCGCCATT